>JASHUO010000552.1 GCA_030039975.1 Alphaproteobacteria bacterium | reverse complement strand
CCGGTGATGAATTTCCGCCGCACGCCATGAGCTATGTCAACGTAGCGGCGCAGCCGCGCATGCTTTTCCCGGGCCCATGGCCCGACCTCGTCGAGGATCAGGCCGTCGGCGGGATCGACGCTCGTCTTCGACGCTTGGGGCGCCTTTGAAGCGCCGGTCTGCGAGGGTTCGCCTAGTATGAGTGTCTCACTCGGTTTCATCGCGGCTCGCGCCGTCCATGCATCGCTGGTACCCCCGTGGTACCCTGCGCTATTTTCCGCACATGGAAAAGCCAGCTAACCGGTTGAGCTAGCTGGCTTTTGATCTGGTCGGAGTGAGAGGATTTGAACCTCCGGCCCCTGCCTCCCGAAAGCAGTGCTCTACCAGGCTGAGCTACACTCCGGCGCCGGGCGATATACTGGGTTATCGCCGGAGTCGCAAGGGCAATCCTACGGTACCCCGGCCTCGCGCATGGCCTCACAGAGGCGTTCGCGCTGAGCGAGATAGCCAGGGTCATTGCCGAGCGGCGCTTCCCGGAAACGGCGCAACGTAAATCTCGGAGCAAGCGCAAAGCCCCTTCGAGCGGCGGTTCGCGCATCATTCGATCTTCCCTGCCAGGCGAGCGCCGCAGCCAGGAAGAAATTGTGCAGCGGGTGCGAGCGTTCGGCTTCCGGCGCACGGTGGAACCAGGCTGCTGCCGCATCCCATTCACCGAGATAGAGTTTCGCCGCGCCTGCAAATTCTCTCCATACATAGGCAAAAGGATCGCGAGGACTTAACGTCAGCGCCCGAAGAATGTAGTGCTCGGCTTCGTCGGCGCGCCCCAGAAAAATCTTTGCCATGCCGAGTACCGCGTAGGCGTGCGGATTATTTCGGTTTACTGAAAGTGTCCGCTCGGCTTCCGCCAGACCGCGTCCCGCGCGATTGCTATACGTATAAACCCAGCTCAAGGCATAGCGCACGCCCGCTAAATCAGGACTAAGCTCGGCCGCCGCCAGCGCCGCCGATTCTGCGGCAGCAAAGTCGCAAGCGCATTCTTCGTCTGTGAAGTAATAGGGGTGAGACGACTTGGCGAGCGCCAAGCCCGTCAGCGCATGGACGTTTTCGGGGTCACGTGCCAATGCTGCGGTAAAGAACCGCTCCGCCTGCCTCAGATTGCTGGGACTGCGCCGACGGTTATAGGCGTCCCAACCACAAAACGCGAGTTGCGTGCTGTCGAGCGACGACGAGGCATCGGCGGCGCGTCGCGCTTCTGCCGCCGTCAGCTCGATTTCCAAGGTTCGAGCGACTCTGGGGACGATCTGATCCAGCGTCTCGAAGACGTCGCCGCGTCCACAATCAAACCGTTCCGCCCACAGATGAGCGCCGCTTTGGCCGTCGATCAGTTGAACGTTAAATCGGATGCGTTCGTCGCTGAGCTGGACGCTGCCGCGGACCGCATAGCCGACGCCAACTTCAGCGGCCAATTTTTTGATGTCCGCCGATTTGCCGCAGTCCAACGAGGCCGGGTTAAGATCAACCACGATAGCCCCAGGAGTACGCGACAGCTCTGTGGTCAGGCTTTCAGTCAGCGCTGCAACAAACCAATTGCGCTCGGATCCGCCACCCAACTCGGCGAACGGCAGCACCCCGATCGCGAGGCGTTGTGTATGACGCCCAGCGGTCCGACCGTCGAACAGATCGGACGCTGCGGACGGTCGGGCGCTTGGGCGCGCTGCTGACTCTGTCCCGGCGATCACGTGCGGATGCGCGTTGAATTTGTAGCCTTCTCCAGGAACGGAGAGAATAAAGCGCGGCGATTTCGGAACAGGTTCGATTTTGCGCCGCAGCCGCGTAACCAACATATCGATGCTGCGGTCGAACGCCTCCCGTCCGCGGCCAGGCACAACCTGCCGCAAATACTCGCGGGAGAGCACTAACCCCGCATTTCGGACCAGCGCCGCAAGTAATGCGAATTGCGCACGTCCCAGCGGGACGTCGCGTCCTTGCGCATCGCGAAAGGACCGGCCGCCGACATCAAGAATGCAGCCGTCAAAGCCGAGCATCATTGGCGTGGGAGGTGCAGCGGCCGCACCGTCGCCTTGATCGTAGAGCGCCTGCCGCACCCGACGCGCCGTCTCGATCGGATCGGCGGCCTCGGAGAGAATGACCGAGAGGCCGGGAAGGCAATCTCGCAGCCCACGCGCTCTGCTATTTTTCCGGCTGACAAGGATGAGTTCCGCTATCGAAGCTTGCAGATCTCTGAGGACCGCGAACTCGACGTCATCATTTCCCTCGAGCATCACGATGGCGAGGTCAATTCGACGGCTGCGCGCCAGCTCGCGTGCGCGCTTTTCGCCGTCAGCCACGTCAACGGTGAAGCCACCGCTCTCCAGCGAGCGGGCCAGAACCCGGCTTCGTTGCGCATTCCGTGCAAGCACAAGGACTGATTTGGACATTCCGCCGCTCCACACTGAGCGAAGATTCGGCGGCGGCCTCATCGGGAGCCTATCACGTTACATCGCCGTTACGACCGGGAAATTCGCACGACATGGACCTTGGCTATCATCGACTGCCTTGAGTCCGGGGGAGGCCGAATTGAGACCGGGATAGGGAGGGCCTGATGAGACTCACATCCGTGGTGTTTCTGGCTGCTGCGCCGCTTTGCTGAGCGGCGTCTCTCCCGCGCCCGCCTGGGCCATTGGCCCGGTCGCTAACCACCGCAAGCGAACGTGGTTTGTGGCCGCAATTCCGCCGCTGCTTGCGAATGCGGTGCTCGCCGTTTCCGCAAGCGCGCATGTCAAGTGGTTCTGTGCGTACAATGTGGCCGGGCAGCCGGTGGGGATCGAAACCGTCGTCTGCCGCAACTTCGAAATGCTCAACGGGCTTTCCATCCTGGCGCTAATGACGGGCGGCGTCCTGGAAGGGACGCCGGTCGGCACCGCGGCGTTGGCCGTGTTGAACCGCGCGACCGGTTGGCTCCGTGACCACATCGAGATCATTGCGCGCGCTGCCTGCGCGGCTTTCTTCATCGCCGTCTGGGCGATCGGCGGCATCCTACTGACACCCGAACTCAGGACCCACTCGAACCTGGTCGGCGCTATCCAGCTCGGCATCGCCGTTGGAATGCTGTCGCGCCGGACGATGCCGTTGTCGGCGCTCGGCATCTATGTGCTCTACGGCATAGCAATCCGCCAATATGGCGCTTTCCATCTCGCCGACTATCCGGTGTTTCTCGGCTTCGCTACCTACCTTGGCCTGACCGGCGCGGAGGCCACCTTGCTTGGTGCGCGTCCCATCGATGTGCTGCGTTGGAGCGCCGGCATCACGTTGATGTGGGCCTCCATCGAGAAATGGGCTTATCCAGAATGGTCGTATCCGCTTTTCGCCGCTCATCCGACCATGTCGCTGGGCTTCACGCCAGACTCCTACATGCGCGCGGCCGGCGTGGTCGAATTCGCCTTGGCGTTTTCCTTGGTGTGGACACCGCTGGTGCGCCGGACCGGAGCGATCATACTGGCGGCTATGTTCGTGAGCGCCTGTTTCCCGTTCGGCAAGATCGACATGATCGGACACTCGCTGATCGTCGTGGCGCTGTTCGCAATCATCGCGGATGACGCTGCCGTGCCGACGCACTGGCGCCGATGCTGGCTGATCCCGTTCGCGTACTCTTCGTCGCTGATTCTGTTTCTCGGCGTCTACTATTTCGCCCACATGGCATTGTACGGGACGACCATTCTCTAGCGCCTGAGGGAGAATTTGGAGGTTGGACCTTCGTCGCTAGACCTTACAAGGATCGGCGCTAATACCCGCGCGCCAAGCAGAAATCGATGACCTCGTCGAGCGCTCGCCGCTCCGGGCTGTCGCGGAAAAGGGCGAGGCTGCGCCGGGCGGTTTCGCCGTAATGGTGGGCGCGCTCGAGTGTGGCGCGCAGCGTGCCGTGCCGGGTCATCAGCTCGATCGCATGGGCGAGATCGCCCTCGCGCTGATCGAGATCCTCGAGCGTGCGCCGCCAGAAAGCGCGCTCCGCCTCGCCGCCCTGGCGCAGCGCGAGCACCACCGGCAGCGTGATCTTGCCCTCGCGAAAATCGTCGCCCACGGTCTTGCCGAGCTCCGCCTGATGGGCGGAGTAGTCGAGCATGTCGTCGACGAGCTGGAAGGCGATGCCGAGGTTGCGGCCATAGGCGGCAAGCGCCTCTTCCTCAGCCTCAGGCCGGTCGCCGAGCACGGCGCCGATGCGGCTCGCCGCAGCGAAGAGCTGCGCGGTCTTGGCCTGGATCACCGCGAGATAGGCGTCCTCTTCGGTCTCGGTATCGTTCGAGGTGACGAGCTGCAGCACTTCGCCTTCGGCGATGATCGCCGAGGCTTCGGACAGGATCTCGAGCACTTTGAGCGAGCCGTCCTCGACCATCAGCTGGAAGGCACGGCTGAAGAGAAAATCGCCGACTAAGACCGAGGCCTTGTTGCCCCAGACCGCGTTTGCGGTGGCAAGGCCGCGGCGGAGATCGCTGTCATCGACGACATCGTCATGCAGCAGGGTCGCGGTGTGGATGAACTCGACCGCGGCGGCAAGCGCCAGATGACGCTCGCCGCGATAGCCGCAGAGCCGCGATGTGGTCAGGGTCAGCATCGGCCGGAGGCGTTTGCCACCGGCCGCGATGATGTGGCCGGCGAGCTGCGGGATCAGCGCGACCGGGCTTTGCATGCGCTGCAGAATCAACGCATTCACCCGGTCGAGATCGGTCTTGAGCAGGGCGGTGAGATGGTCGAGCGTCGCCGGTCTCTTGGCGTCCTCGCCGCGCGCACTTGCCACCAAGGCCACGCCCACTTCCCCTTTCCCCCGCCGCTTTGCTCGCCGGTTTGCTTGACGCAGCGGCGAGCGCAGGCGAGCATAGAATGCTGGTTGAGGCGGTCAAGCCCACCGGGCTATCGGCGGAAAGCGGCGAGGCCAATGAAGGAATTGTTGCGCACCAACGACCTCGTACGGTTGTCCTGGCTGCAGGCGCTGCTGAGCGATGCCGGCATCGAGAGCGTCGTCCTCGACCAGAACACGGCCGCGGTGGAAGGCAGCATCGCCGCCTTGCAGCGGCGCTTGATGGTGCGCGAGCAGGATCACCGCCGCGCGCTCGCGGCGCTGGCCGCGGCGGGCGAGGCGACGGCGTGACCGAGCCGGCACGCGAACGCGAGGTGAGCGAGGATCGGCTGCTGGGCGGCCGCGTCGTGCTGCGCCAGCCGCGCTCGGGCTATCGGGTTGCGATTGACGCGGTGCTGCTCGCCGCCGCGGTGCCGGCGGGCGCCGTCGACACGGTGCTCGATATCGGCTGCGGCGTGGGCGCGGCGATGCTGTGCCTGGCGGCGCGAGTCGCGGGCTGCCGGATCACCGGCGTCGAAGCCCAGCGCGAGCTGGTGCGGCTGGCGAGCGAGAATATCGACCTCAACCAGGTTCAGGGACGAGTCGTGGCGATGGCGGGCGACCTCCTGCGGCCGCCGCCGCGGCTCGAGCCCGGCAGCTTCGGGCATGTCATGGCCAATCCGCCCTTTCTCGAGGCTGGGACCGCGACCGCCTCGCCGCTGCCGCGCAAGGCCGCGGCCACGGTCGAGGGCGAAGCCGATCTCGCCGCCTGGGTGCGCTTCGCGCTCGCCATGGTGCGGCCCAAAGGCAGCCTCACTTTCATTCATCGTGCCGACCGGATGGAGCAGCTGCTGGCGCAGCTCATGGGCCGCGCGGGCGAGATCACGGTTTTTCCGCTCTGGGCCGGTTCCGATAAGGCAGCCAAACGCGTGATCGTGCGGGCGCGCAAAGGCGTCGAAACGCCGACCCGGCTCACCCCCGGCCTGGTTCTGCACGCGGCGGATGGCCGCTACACGGCGGCGGCCGATGCGGTCTTGCGCGGCGGCGCGGCGCTGGATTTGTCGTAGTTGGCTTTGCCGGGTTGTCCCGCGCGGCGGGCGGGTGACAGGGGCAACGCCACCTCGACGGCAGGCCACGACTTGTCAACCGCCGGGTGCCGTGCCCATCTCTTTAGTCCATGAGCGTTGTCGACGATCTCCTGGAGAAGCTGCCGCTGGAGCGCTTCCGCAATCCGCCACCCCAGGTCGCGGTGCTTCGCTTCGACGGGCTCATCGGCCCGCGCGGCCCGCGGGCGCTGTCGCTGCGCCGCTTCGCCGGGGCGATCGAGCGCGCCTTTCAGCTGCGCAATCTCAAGGCTATAGCGCTGGCGATCAACTCGCCGGGCGGCTCGCCGGTGCAGTCCTCGCTGCTCACCCGCCGCATCCGCCAGCTGGCGCAGGAAAAAGAAGTGCCGGTCTTCGCTTTCGCGGAGGATGTGGCGGCGTCGGGCGGCTATTGGCTGGCGCTGGCGGCCGACGAGATCTTTGCCGAGGATACGTCGCTGCTCGGCTCGATCGGCGTCATCACCGCGAGCTTCGGCTTCGCCGAAGCGCTCCGCCGGCTCGGTGTCCAGCGCCGGCTCTACACCGCGGGCGAGAACAAATCCTTGCTCGATCCTTTCCTTGCCGAGGATCCGAAGGGGATCGAGCGCCTGACCGCGCTTCAGCGCGACATGCATGAGAGCTTCAAGGACATGGTCCGCGACCGCCGCGGTGCCAAGCTCAAGGCGGAGGAGAGCGCGCTCTTCAACGGCGAAATCTTCACCGGCAAGCGCGCGCTCGCGCTCGGCCTTATCGACGGCATCGGCGATCTCCGCGGCATCATGCGCCAACGCTATGGCGACGCGGTCAAGCTCCGGCTCATCGAGCCGGAGCGCCGGCGCTTTCCGCTGCTGTCGCGCTTCGGCTGGCCGCGCCGTCCCGATCTCACCGAGATCGCTTTCGATCTGCTGGCGCGGCTCGAGGAGCGGTTGATCTGGGCGCGCTTCGGGCTTTAGCCGGTTGCTGATGGCGCGCTCAGCGCCGCGGTTGAGTTCGATTGGCCCGCATGCGACACTGCGGATCAGGGATTGAGGAGAACCTTTACCATGATCCGCAGAGCCTTGGCCGTTCTGGTGCTGATCGCCGCGATGCTGCCGGTTCAGAGCGCGTTCGCCGGCGTCTACGCCGATAATTTGAGTCAATGTCTCGCCAAATCCGCGAAGCCGCAGGATCAGCTGGTGCTGCTGCAATGGTCGTTTGCCGCCATGTCAGCGCATCCGGCGGTCCAGCCGATGCTCTCGATCAGCAACGATCAGCGCGACAAGCTGAGCCGGCAGGCGTCGGAGGTATTCGTGCGCCTCATCACCGCGGATTGCCCGAAGCAGGCGATGGATGCGATCAAGTATGAAGGCCAGGCAGCGTTCTCGTCGTCCTTTGCGGTCCTCGGCCAGATGGCAGTGCGCGGACTCATGACCGAGCCGCATGTGGTCCAAGCCAGGATGCAGCTCTTAAAGGATGTGATCACGAACGAGAAGCTCATCGCCTTCGCCATGACGGCGGCCGCCGCCGCCAGCGCCCCGCCGGCGGCCGCGGCCCCGGCGAAATGACGGCGCTATGCCGCGCGGCCGCCGTCTTTCGATCGCCGCCGAAGGTTCGTCGCCACAGCCGGTTGAGCGCGGTGTGTTGTCCGGCGCCCCGGCGCGGCGAGGCTTGACCGCCGCCGCCGCGCTTCTCTAAACCGGTTCATGCTCGGCTTTTCTCCCGGCAAGCTGCTGGTCTTCGCTATCTTGGTGGCTGTCCTCTGGATCGGCTTTCGCTTCACCAACCGCGTCGACATGATCCGCCGCAGCGTGCGCGAGGAGGTGAAGCGGCGGCAGCAGCAGACCCAGCGGCCGCGCAGCCTCAAGGCCGAAGATCTGGTCAAATGCGCGGCGTGCGGCACCTATGTATCGGCGAGCAACGCTGTCGCTTGCGGCCGCGCCGATTGCCCCTGGCGGCGCTGAGGATCGAGGCGAGCCCCGCCCCTCAGCTTGACCCTCAAAAGGGTGGCGTTTATGTTGCGCCGCACCCTAGGGGAAGTCTCGGATCAATCGATGGTGGCGTCGGCCGCGGCGAGCAAGACCAGCTTTCAGTCGCTCATCCTCAAGCTGCAAGCCTATTGGGCCGCGCAAGGCTGCGTCATCCTCCAGCCCTATGACGTCGAGATGGGGGCGGGGACATTCCATCCCGCGACCACCTTGCGCGCGCTCGGCCCCAGCCCTTGGCGTGCCGCCTATGTTCAGCCCTCGCGGCGCCCGACCGATGGCCGCTATGGCGAGAATCCCAACCGGCTGCAGCATTACTATCAGTTCCAGGTGATCTTGAAGCCGGCGCCGGCGGAGAGCCAGCAGCTTTATCTCGACAGCCTTGCCGCGCTCGGCATCGAGGCGCGGCACCATGACATCCGCTTCGTCGAGGATGATTGGGAGAGCCCGACCTTGGGCGCCTGGGGTCTCGGCTGGGAGGTATGGCTCGACGGCATGGAAGTGTCGCAATACACCTATTTCCAGCAGGTGGGCGGCATCGAGTGCGATCCGGTCTCGACCGAGCTCACTTACGGGCTCGAGCGCCTTGCCATGTATGTGCAGGGCGTCGAGAACGTCTACGATCTCGACTACAACGGCGCCGGCGTCCGCTATGGCGATGTGTTCAAGCGCGCCGAGTTCGAATTCTCCGCCTACAATTTCGAATATGCCGATCCGAAGCTGCTGTTCCAGCACTTCGCCGATGCCGAGCAGGAATGCAAGGCGCTGCTGGCGCGCAATCTGCCGCTGCCGGCGTATGACCAATGCATCAAGGCGAGCCACGCCTTCAACCTGCTCGACGCCCGCGGCGCGATCTCGGTGACCGAGCGCGCCGCCTATATCGGCCGCGTGCGCGCGCTCGCCAAAGCATGCTGCGAGGGATGGCTCGCGCATCGGGCGGCGCCGTAATGGCCGAACTTCTCCTCGAGCTGCTCACCGAAGAGATTCCGGCGCGCATGCAGAGCCGCGCCGCGGAGGACCTCGCCGCGCTGGCGCGGGAGAAGCTCACCACGGCGGGCCTCGTTCCCAGCGATGTCCAGAGCTATTCGACGCCGCGCCGCCTGACCTTGGTGGCCGAGGGTCTGCCCGAGCGCCAGGCCGATACGACCGAAGAGCGGCGCGGCCCGCGTGTCGGCGCGCCGAGCAACGCGCTCGACGGATTTCTCAAAAGCGCCGGGCTCGCCTCGATCGATCAATGCGAGGCCCGCGACGCCGGCAAGGGCGTGTTCTACTTCGCCGTGATCCGCCGGCCCGGCCGCGCGGCCGCCGAGGTGCTGCCGGATTTGTTGCGGCAGATCGTGCTGGAACTGCCCTGGCCCAAATCGATGCGGTTTCCTGCTGCGGGCTTTCGCTGGGTGCGGCCGATGACGAGCGCGCTGTCGCTGCTCGACGGCAAGGTCCTGCCGCTCGCCCTCGACGGCGTGCCGGTCGGCGACGAGACGCGCGGCCATCGCTTTCTTGCGCCGGGCAAGCTGACGGTGCGGGATTTCGCCGATTACCGGCGCAAGCTCCGCGACGCGCATGTCATGCTGCGGCGCGAGGACCGGCGCCAGGCGATCACGCTCGCGCTCTATGAAAGGGCGGCGGAAGCACAGCTCACGGTGAAGGACGATCCGGCGCTGCTTGACGAGGTCACGGGCCTCGTCGAATGGCCGGTGGTGCTGCTCGGCCGGATCGATGCCGAGTTTCTGAGCTTGCCGCCCGAAGTGCTGACGACGGCGATGCGCACGCATCAGAAATATTTCGCCTGCCTCGACCGCGAGGGCAGGCTCGCGCCGCGCTTCCTCGTCACCGCCAACATGATCGCCGATGATGGCGGCGCGGCGATCGTCGCCGGCAACGAGCGCGTGTTGCGCGCGCGGCTTTCGGATGCGCGCTTCTTCTGGGAGCAGGACCGGAAGGTCGCGCTCGCCTCCCGCATCCCGAAGCTGGCCGAGCGCGTCTTCCATGCGCGGCTCGGCAGCATGCTCGACAAGGCGGGACGGGTGATGCGCCTGGCCGAGGCGCTGGCGCCGCTGGTGCCGGGCGCCGAGGGCGCCAAGGTCCGGCGCGCCGCCGAGCTCGCCAAAGCCGATCTCTCGACCGGCATGGTGGGTGAGTTTCCGGAACTGCAGGGCGTCATGGGGCGCTACTACGCGCTCGCGGGTGGCGAGCCCGCCGATGTCGCGGCGGCGATCGCCGAGCACTATTCGCCGCTGGGCCCGGGCGACCGCTGTCCCAGCGCGCCGGTCAGCGTCGCGGTGGCGCTCGCGGACAAGATCGATTCCCTCGTCGGCTTCTTCTCGATCGACGAGAAGCCGACGGGCTCGAAGGATCCCTATGCGCTGCGCCGCGCCGCCTTGGGCGTCATCCGCCTCATCCTCGAAAACAGGTTAAGACTGCCGCTCAGGTCTTTGTTCCGGCAGGCCTTCGCAATCGGCCGCGAGGGCGCCTACGGGTTTGCTGGCGACCCCACCGCCGATCTCCTGGGTTTTTTCGCCGATCGGCTCAAGGTGCATTTGCGCGGTGAGGGGGTACGCCACGACCTCATCGCGGCGGTCTTCGCGCTCGGCGATGAGGACGATCTCGTCCGCCTGCTTGCCCGGGTTGCCGCGCTGGATGCCTTCCTCAAGACCGATGACGGGGCGAACCTGCTCGTGGCCTATCGGCGCGCCGCCAATATCGTGCGCATCGAGGAGAAGAAGGATGGCGCCGTCTACCCCGGCGAGCCCGACCCCAAGCTCCTGGCGGAGCCGGCGGAGGCGACGCTGGCGGCGGAGCTCGACCGCGCGGCGCGGGAAAGCGGCGACGCGCTCGGCCGGGAGGCGTTTACGGCGGCAATGGCGGGGCTGGCCCGGTTGCGCGGTCCGGTAGATGAATTCTTTGCCCGCGTAACCGTTAATTGCGAGGATCGGGAGTTGCGGGCCAATCGCCTCCGGCTCCTGGCGCAAATCCGCGACACGCTCAACCGGGTCGCCGATTTCTCGCAGATCGAAGGATAGGTGGACGATGACGAAATGGGTCTATGGCTTCGGTGAAGGCAAGGCCGAGGGCAAGGCGGAGATGAAGAACCTGCTCGGCGGCAAGGGCGCGAACCTGGCCGAAATGAGCAATCTCGGCCTGCCCGTGCCGCCGGGATTTACCATTACCACCGAGGTCTGCACCTATTTCTACGCCAACGGCAAGACCTATCCCAAGGAGCTGCGCGAGCAGGTCGAGACGGCGCTGCGCCAGCTCGAACAGCGCATCGGCGCCAAATTCGGCGATGCCGGGAATCCGCTGCTGGTCTCGGTGCGCTCGGGCGCGCGCGCCTCGATGCCGGGCATGATGGACACGGTGCTCAATCTCGGCCTCAACGACGCCACCATCGCCGGGCTGGCGCGGCGCAGCGGCGACCAGCGCTTCGCCTTCGACAGCTATCGCCGTTTCATCCAGATGTACGGCCAGGTCGTGCTCGGCGTCGACCATCATCACTTCGAGGATCTGCTCGAGAACACCAAGCTCGATCTCGGTGTCACGCTCGATACCGAGCTTACGGCGGAGCAGTGGGAGGAGGTGGTCGCGGGCTTCAAGGACGTCGTCCGCCGCGAGCTGGGCAAGCCCTTCCCGCAGGACCCGCAGGAACAGCTCTGGGGCGCGATCGGCGCCGTCTTCGGCTCATGGATGAACCAGCGCGCGATCACCTATCGCCGCCTCCACGACATTCCCGCCGATTGGGGCACCGCGGTCAATGTCCAGGCGATGGTGTTCGGCAATATGGGCGATGATTGCGCCACCGGGGTCGCGTTCACGCGCAACCCCTCGACCGGCGCCGACGAGTTCTATGGCGAGTATCTCGTCAACGCGCAGGGCGAGGATGTCGTCGCCGGCATCCGCACGCCGCAGCACCTGACGATCGCCGGCAAGAAGACGAACAAATCGACGCTGCCGGCGATGGAAGAGGTGATGCCGGAGGTGTTCGGCGATCTCGCGAAGGTGCGCGAGACGCTGGAGCAGCACTATCGCGACATGCAGGACATCGAATTCACGGTGCAGCAGGGCAAGCTCTATATGCTGCAGACTCGCACCGGCAAACGTACCGCGGCGGCAGCGCTGAAGATCGCCGTCGACATGGCGCAATCGGGATTGATCGATCAGCGCGAGGCGGTGCGCCGCATCGAGCCCGAATCGCTCGATCAGCTGCTGCATCCGACGCTCGACCCCAAAGCGCCAAAGACGGTGCTGGCGCGCGGCCTGCCGGCCTCGCCGGGCGCCGCATCGGGTGTCGTCGTCTTCTCCGCCGACGAGGCCGAGACGCGGGCGGGACGGGGCGAGGCGGTCATCCTGGTGCGCATCGAGACCAGCCCCGAGGACATCCACGGCATGCACGCGGCGAAGGGCATCCTCACCGCGCGCGGCGGCATGACCAGCCATGCCGCGGTGGTGGCGCGCGGCATGGGCCGGCCCTGCGTCGCCGGCGCGGGCGATCTCCGCATCGACTATCGCGCCGGCACGATGACCGTGCGCGAGCACACGGTGAAGGTGGGCGAGCGCATCACCATCAACGGCTCGACCGGCGAGGTCATGCTCGGCGAGGTGCCGACCATCCAGCCGGAGCTCTCCGGCGATTTCGCCACGCTGATGGCCTGGGCGGACGAGGCGCGCAGCATGGGCGTGCGCGCCAATGCGGACACGCCGACCGACGCCAAGACCGCGCGCCGCTTCGGCGCCGAAGGGATCGGGCTCTGCCGCACCGAGCATATGTTCTTCGACGAAGACCGCATCGTTGCCGTGCGCGAGATGATCCTCGCCGACGATGCCGAAGGCCGGCGCAAGGCGCTCGCCAAGCTGCTGCCGATGCAGCGCCAGGATTTCGTCGAGATCTTCCGTATCATGAAGGGGCTGCCGGTGACGATCCGGCTGCTCGATCCGCCGCTGCACGAATTCCTGCCGAAGACCGACGCGGAGATGGCACAGCTGGTGGGCACCACCGGCAAGGATATCAGTGCCATCCGCCACCGCGCCCAGGCGCTGCACGAGGCCAATCCGATGCTGGGCCATCGCGGCTGCCGCCTCGCCATCACCGGGCCCGAGATCTACGAGATGCAGGCGCGCGCCATTTTCGAAGCGGCCGCGGCGGTGATGAAGGAGACCGGTGATGGGGTCGAGCCCGAGATCATGATCCCGCTCGTCGCCATCAAGAAAGAGCTCGACATCTTGAAGGAGATGATCGACCGCCTCGGCGCCGAGGTGATGAAGGAGGCCGGGGTGAAGGTGCCCTATCTCGTCGGCACCATGATCGAGCTGCCGCGCGCGGTGCTGCGCGCCGGAGAGATCGCCGAGACCGCCGAGTTCTTCAGCTTCGGCACCAACGATCTGACGCAGACCTGCTTCGGGCTGTCGCGCGATGACGCCGGCAGCTTCCTCGGCGCCTATCAAAAGGCGGGGATTCTCGAGCACGATCCCTTTATCACCATCGACCGCGACGGGGTCGGCGAGCTGATGAAGATCGGCGCCGAGCGCGGGCGCCGAACGCGCAAGGGTTTGAAGCTCGGCATCTGTGGCGAGCATGGCGGCGATCCCGCCTCGATCCGGTTCTGCCAGGAGGTCGGGCTCGATTACGTCTCGTGCTCGCCTTACCGCGTGCCGATCGCCCGCCTCGCGGCAGCGCAGGCAGCGCTCTCGCGCCAGCCGGTCGAGACCACCGCTTGACGCTTTCCCTCTCGTCCGTGGCGGCGGGAGGGAAACCGGCGCTGGCCGCGGCGCTGGCGCAGCTCGAGCGTGCGCCGGAGGATGCGGCGAGTTTGGCGCTGCTCGATGCCGCCTATGCCGCGCCCAAGGCGCAGGTGGTCGGCATGACCGGCCCGCCCGGCGTCGGCAAATCGACGCTCTCCGGCGCGCTCATCGCGCTCTGGCGCCGCGAGCGCCGCAGCGTCGGCGTCATCGCCGTCGATCCCTCGTCGCGTGCTTCGGGCGGCGCGCTGCTCGGCGACCGGACGCGGCTGCGCACCGATCCCGGGGATAGCGGCGTTTTCGTGCGCTCGATGGCGGCGCGCGACCGGCTGGGCGGCCTCGCCGCGCTTACGGTTTCGGCCATGGTGCTGATGCGGGCGCTGTTCGACATCGTGCTGATCGAAACCGTCGGCGTCGGCCAGTCCGAGACCGATGTCGCCGGCGCGGCCGATACGGTGGTGCTTTGCGTCCAGCCCGGCTCCGGCGACAGCTTGCAGTTCATGAAGGCCGGTATCGTCGAGATCCCGCATGTCGTCGTCGTCACCAAGGGCGATCTCGGCGATGCTGCCGAGCGCGCCAAGAGCGATGCCATCGCCGTGCTCGGCCTCGCCGAGCGCCCGGCCGGCAGCTGGGAGGTGCCGGTGCTGACCCTCTCGGCGCTGCGCGCGGAAGGCGTCGAAGCGCTCGCGTCGGCGCTCGAGCAACACTGGCG
>JASHUO010000551.1 GCA_030039975.1 Alphaproteobacteria bacterium | reverse complement strand
CAGACGAAAGGATGTGTTCCATCGTAATTTGCCGCGAAGCTGGGCGGCGCCGCCAGAGCGGCGAAGAGCGCTGCGATCATCACGGATCTGCTCATTTGGACCTCGCTGAGTTCAATCGACGGAGTAGCCGCGTCCCCTGAGGCACGCCGCCTCGGCTCGGCTGAAGACGGCGCCTCTCTGCGCCTGAGCAGCTGCCTGCTGCTGTTCCATCTGCTGCTGCTGCATCACCATTTCGCGGCGACGGACGCCGCCGAAAAGGGCGCCCACCCCAGCGCCGATCGCGGCTCCTTTGCCGGCGTCGCCGCCGATCGCGCCGCCGACCGCGCCCAAGGCCGCGCCTCTGAAGGCACCCGGCACGGCGCCGCCGCCCACGGGTGGCGGTGCCGTCGAGCCATAGAGCGGCTGGGCCTGCGGGTTATATCCGGTTTGCTGGACCGCCCAGTTGTAGCAGTCGTAGCGATCGCGCTGCTGCAGCTCGGGGCTCTGTCCGCGCTCCGGATAAGCGATCACGTTTTGCGCAATGGCCGGCTCCGCGAGCAACATCAGGAGCACCAACGTGCTCGAGCCGAGGAGGCCGCTCCGGCGCGGCTGTTTTGGGAAACTCGGTGCAGTTCGTTGGAGAAGCATGGCGGGCTCAACTCAGAAAAATTGGGAGGCTTATGCTCGGTGATTCTCCGACGGTGTGGGAATCGGTCGAAACCCTCAAAATCCGGCAATTTAAGCCGAGCATGGCTCGGCATTGAGACCGTAGGCGTGGCTAGATGGTCTTGCGAGCCGAACTTCAGGGCCGTCCATCGTCCAAATACCACCTGTGCCCGATGGCGACGTGACGCCCCGAGCGAGCACACTGGGCTGTTTGCTCCGATGCGGTCCTGTTTTCGATCGTCGCATATTCGCAGATATGCGGAGATTTCGGGGACCAATTGGTGAGGGGAAAGGAGTTGGCAAAATGAAGTGGATGTTGACAGCGCCTCTGGCAATGGCCGCGGTCGCGTTGGCGTCGCTCGCAGCCCAAGCGGCGGGACCTTTCGATGGCACTTGGCAGGTCGATTCCGGAGGCCTCGGGACGGCGACCGCCCAGGCGATGGAAGGCACGGGATGCGAGCCTGAGATCCTGAAGTTCCAGGTCAAGGACAATCAGATCCAGGGCGGTCTGGCTTTTGCGCCCTCCGACCCGAACCGGGTGCAAAACAACCAGGGTCCGCGCTCTGCCCCGATCACGGGAGCCGTGCAAGCGGACGGAACGCTCAATGCTCAGTGGGAGAGCTACACGGTCACCGGCAAGATGACCGGCGACAAAGTCGAGCTGCATTGGCGGGCGCCATGCGGACCGCGCGTCGCGACAGGCTCTCGCATCGCCCCCGCGGAAGCATCGGGATCGAGCACCAACCATTAACACTGCACTCGTGTTCGGTGCGTCTACGCAGGACGCATGCCGAGTGGCGAAGAGCTGCAGAGCGGTCCTTCTGACCATCGTGACCCTCTGGAGCGTTCAATCGTTGGCGCAGACGTCGCCGCCGGCGAGCGACGCTGCGCTTTCTGACACTGAGTTTTCGAAGGACTCGGAGAACCCCGTCACCCGGCAGATTACGCTGCCGCTGCGCTACGAGGCGGATTTTGACAACGGTGAGGATAAGGCGACCAAGCATCAATTCCAGATCAGTCAGGCCGTGGTGCCGTTCGACTTGAGCGCCGATTGGGCACTGATTACCCGAACCAAATTGCCGATCATCGTGCAGCCGCCGCGGAAAAGCGGCGATCACTGGGCGACCGGGCTCGGCAACGGCTATACGACCTTCTTTCTATCGCCGGCGTTTGGCAGGGGTTTCTACTGGGGCGCCGGGCCGCTCCTCTACTATCCTGCGACCAGCTCGTCGGTCGGCGTCACCGAGTGGGGCTCCGGTCCGTCGGTGGCCTTTCTCAAGAAGGACGAGGGCCCTTGGGTGCTCGGTGCGGTCATCAACAACATCTGGTCCTTCGGCGGCCCACCCACCAGCAACCGAACCAACAGCATGCTGATCAATCCGATTGTCAGCTATCATTTCGGCAACGGATGGGCGGTCGGGTCGTCGCCGAATATCACGACCAACTGGATCGCAAGCGGAGCGAAATGGACCGTCCCCACCGGCGGCAGCTTCAGCAAAACGGTCGAACTCGGCGCGCAGCCGGTAAAGTTTGCCCTCGAATCCTATTACAACGCCATACGACCAGCTTCCGGAAACGATACGTGGCTTCTGCAATTCACGGTGACGTTCGTGTTTCCGAGGTAACCGCGCCTGGCTGGTTCGTTGCTTGCGCCGCCTAATGGGAGCCGCTGCCGGCCGCGTCCTGAACCTTGCGGAGCACTTCGTCGAGGTTGAAGGCCGCCGGTTTCTGGCGCGGCGGGAATTTCTCGAAGTCTTCGATCTGCTGCGCAACCAGCCCCTGCATCCCGTAGAGGAGGTAGGCGTGGGAAATCACCCAGTCCCAGTAGGTGTTCGAGTTCTCATCGGCCCGCTCGAACGGGTCGCGGCGTAGGTTGAACATCTTCGGCGCCCGCAGCTTCACGAACGGCTCGAACCAGCATGCGAGCTGCTTCGCCCTCTGCTCCATGAGCACCATTTTCCAATCGCCCATGCGCAGCCCCAGAACGTCGCCGTCGTCGCTGATGTAGAAAAAGAATTTCCGCGGGCTCTCCTTCCCGGTTCCGGTCAGATAGGGCAGCAGGTTGTAGCCGTCGATATGCACCTTGTAGGTCCTGTCGCCGATCTTGTGACCGCCGAGCAGGCGCTC
>JASHUO010000550.1 GCA_030039975.1 Alphaproteobacteria bacterium | reverse complement strand
GGCAAGATCTGGGGCAAGGGCCGCGTCCATCCGCCAGTGCGCTATACCGGCGAGCGCCGCAGGCTCGAGCATCCCATCGACCATTACGTCGACCGCGATCTCTCCGACATGTTCCGCCGCCTCAACAGCTATAGCGACGCGGCTGCGGCGGACGCCATCGAGAGAGGCCAGCTCCCGGTCTTCCGCTCCGCCTTCCGCCGCATGTTCAGCCGCGCCTGGAAATCCTATGTCGCGCGCAAAGGCTATCGCGAGGGGCCGTACGGCATCGCGCTGGCGCTGTTCTCGGCGCTCTATCCGATGCTGACCTACCTCAAGGTGGTGACCCGGCTCGAAGCCGAGGCGCGCCGGCGCGACGGACGCTAGTCAAGCCAAAAGCGCGGGGAGGGGCCTACGCCGCCGGTGTACACCGGGAGCATTGGAAACTTGTGACATCGTATGGATTTCCGCTTCCGTGGGAATGACGGAATATTCTGATTTTGCTTTAGAATTCGTCATCCCCGCGCAAGCGGGGGCCGGCTCAGCGTCGCACGATGGCGCTGTGGCACGCGTACGCGGTTCACGATGTCAAAGAGCACGCTGGCGGAGAGATGCTAGCACAGCACACCTTGGCCCCCGTCGGCTCCGATCAGTTCAGGCCGCGAGCGCGGCGCGGAGCGCCGGCGCCTGCTCCTCGATATGCCGCCAGAGCCGCTGCGCCACCGGCCCTTGCGGCGCCGAGCGCTGTCGGGCGGCAACGAGCTCGACGCGTGCACGGCGGAAGTGCCGGCCGCTGAGGTCGAGGAGGTTTCCATCGCGGAGTTCGCGCTCGAGCAGGAAGTGCGGCATGTGGCCCCAGCCCATGCCCTGCAGAATGATCTCCTTCTTCATGAGCTGATCGCTCACCGTCCAGCTATGCGCGCCTTCGATGAGATAGTAGCTGCGCGGCGGCGAATGCCGGGCCGTGTCGCGGATGACACACTGCGCGTAGGAACGCATTTGCTCCGGCGTGATCGCGTCGGTGATGGGAAAGTCGAGAAAGCCCGGCGCCGTCACCGGGATCACGCTGACGCTGCCGAGATCGACGAATTCGAAGCGAGGATCGGTCTTGTCGATGTGATGGATGATGACATCGGCGTCGCCGTCGAAGAGCCGCTCCCACGGGCCGGCAATCGCCTCAAAATGAAGGTGCAGCCGGGTGCTGGGACAGGTGGCGAAGAAGCGCCGCAGCAATCCCAGCGTTTCCGGTAGCGGCGAGAGATCGCCGATGACCACGCGAAGCTCGCTTTCCTCACCGGCAGCAAGCTGCGCAGCGTGCCCGCGGAGCGCGGCGACCTCGCCCAAAAGCAGCCGCGTCTTGGCGTGCAGAGAGCGTCCGGCATCGGTCAGGCTGACGCGATAGCCGGACCGCTCGAAAAGGCGGAGCCCGAGCTGCGCCTCGAGATGCTTCACGGCGGCGAAGACGCTGGGATGCGTCCGATGCAGCTTCGCTGCCGCCGCCTGGAAACTCCCTTCGGTGACGACCGCGTCGAAGCACTGGAGGTGGTGCAACGAGAACTTGTCCATTGTTTGTTTATCAAACAATGATTGTTAGAAGATTGTAATTTTTATCAGAGAAGACCTCGCTACGCTAGTCGTCGCAACGGCGGGAGGCGAGATTGCGGGCGACGACGACGCTGCAGGGATATGGGCGAGAGCAGGCATCGGCCTCATCGATCGCAGCCCAGGGCCAGACGGGAGAGATCCTCCTCTACCGCTTCGGCCCGTTCCTCGGCACACCCGATGCGAGCCCCTTCGTCATCAAAGCGATGCTGCTCCTGAAGTTCGCGGGCTTGCGCTACCGGCTGCTTGACGGCAACCCGATGACCGCGCCGCGCCGCTTCCTGCCCTTCATCCGCGATGAGGGCGTCACGGTGACGGACTCAACGCTGATCCGCTGGCACATCGAGCGCAAATATGGCGTCGCGTTCGATGCCGCCCTCGATCCGCGACAGCGCGCGCTCGCTTGGGCCATCGAACGGATGTGCGAAGACCACCTCTATTTCGCGTTGCTGGCGCTGCGCTGGATCGACGACCACAATTTCCGCGACGGCCTCGGCCGGCACATGTTCACTGCGGTGCCTTTGGCGGTGCGCCCGCTGGCGAAGGTGGTGCTGCGGCGCATGAACCGGAAACGTCTCGCCGGCCACGGGCTCGGCCGCCACGATGCCGGCGATCCTGAGCGGCTTGCGATGCGCGATCTCGATGCCCTGGCGGCGCTGCTCGGCGAAGCGCGCTACCTCGGCGGCGATACCCCCTGCGCCGCCGATGCGACGCTCTTCGGCATCCTCACCTCGATCATCACCCCGCCGCTACGCTCGCCGATCATCGCCGCAGCGCGCGGTCATGCCAATCTTGTCGGCTATTGCGACCGGATCATGAGCCAGTACTTCGCCGGATGCATCGAGGGCTCCGCGGATCGGTGCAGTTCCGCTTCATAACCTACGAACAGCAACTCGTAGGGTTACGAGAAATTCGTCGTCCAGCCCGATCGATCCGGCTGCTTCGAGCCCCGAGCGCTACCGCTTTCGCGCCTGTTGGGTACGCGCCCGGTGAGCGGCTTGCTTTGCGCGATTGCCGCAGACGGCCATGCTGCACCATCGGCGCACGGAGCCGTGGGTCCGATCGAGGAAGAGAAGCGTGCAGGGCTGCCCCTCGCACGCCTTCACCTGGGTAAAGTCCTCGAGGCAGACGAGGTCTGCGAGCGATCGTGCGATCGGAAAGAGCAGCGATTCGGGTGAGGGCCAGCGCCGCTGCCGGCGCCAGGCAAGCCCGGACACCGCCCGTTTGTCATGGCCGCGGTCGTGGTTTCGCGCGGACAGCCGATCGCGGACGACGATCTGACCGAACTCTTCATCGCGCGCCAGGAGTTGATTGAGCGGTTCGAGCTGGCGCAACGCGCGGCGCGCGAGCGGCCTGCCCATATGTTTGCAAACCAAGGGCTTGAACCAATCCCTCAGGGCGCGCGCCTGGGCCGCGATGGCATCGAGCTCACCGGGAAGAGCGCCCTTGCGAAAACTCTCCAGGATCTCGTCGGGCGCCAATCCCGCCTGCTTGAGCCAGGCGAGAAGGTCGCCTCCCGAGGCAAGCCACTCGACCTTGGCATCCACCGGGACTGCGATCGAGTTCAGGAAGTCCAGTGCCGGGTTGTCGGCGATGAAAAACGGCGGCGGACGCGTCGTCGTCATCGGGCGTGCGAAGCCGGTCAAGCGGCGACGACCTCGCCGATCGCCTCGCGGATAATATTCACGACGAGGGTGGGCGCGGTGACGAGGGGCGTATGGTCGACGGGATGCGAGCGCAGCTTTGCCTGCATCCGCTGAGCCATGAAACGCTGCGTTTCAGGGACGATCATGTGATCCTGCTCCGCCACGAGGAACCAGGTCGGACGGTCTTTCCACAGCGGTCGAGCCATCGGCACCGTGATGCAGGCAGGCGAGAGCGGCCGCTGAACTGCGGCCAGCACGCGAAGCTCCTCGGCCGAAGCATGCTGGGCGAAGGCTGCGGCAAAGGCGTCCTCGGGCAGATAGATCAACCCGTGGCTGTCGGGAGCCAGTTTCGGAGCCTGCGGATGGGGCGGGGCACGGTAGAAAACATCGGCGACGGTTTCGCCCTCATCGGGAGCGAGCGCGGCCACATAGACGAGTGCCTTCACCCTCTCCTTGCGCGTCGCCCCGATGACGGCGCCGGCGTAAGCATGGGCGACGAGAACCGCCGGCCCGGTCGTTCGCTCCAGCGTGCGCTCGAGCGCCGCGACGTCATCTTGGAACGAGGTTAGCGGTAACGGCGCCGCGACGACCCTGATTCCGTCGGCCGCCAGCGGCCCGATCACCTTTGCCCAGCTTGATCCATCAGCCCAGGCGCCATGAACGAGCACGACGCTCGCATCGGTCAAGGACATCTCCGCTCTCCCTCAAAGATGGATCGGCAAGCCATGAGGCGATTTTCGTAACTTGTCAACAAGGCTTTGAGAGGTTAGCTTTTGAGGGACGCGATCACCAGTTGCC
>JASHUO010000549.1 GCA_030039975.1 Alphaproteobacteria bacterium | reverse complement strand
GCGTCGCGCTACGCCGTCGTCGGCGTCTTCGTCGCCCGCACCGGCGGCCAGGTGCGCGTCGCCGTCACCGGCGCCGGTCCTGTCGTCTTCCGCCAGAAGGACATGGAAGCAGCGCTCGCCAAATCCTGGAGCCCGGACGCCGTCGCCGCCGTCAAGCAAAGCGCCAACGGCCTCAACTCCGACATCCACGCCAGCGCCGAATACCGCGCGCATCTGGTGACGGTGATGGCCAAGCGCGCGGTCGCCGCGGCGGGGTAAAGTTAGCGAGGCGGCACACCCCCCTCTCCCCTCCGTGGGAGAGGGAGGGGCCCATGGCGAAGCCATGGGAGGGTGAGGGGCGATGGCAGACTCCAACCTTGCCCGCCGCCTACGGCGTGACATGACCGAGGCCGAGAAAGTCATGTGGCGACTGCTCCGCGCGCGACAACTCTCCGGTTACAAATTTCGCCGCCAAGAGCCGATCGGTCGGTACATTGTCGACTTCGTGTGTTTCCAGCCGCGCCTGGTGGTCGAGGTCGACGGCGGTCAGCACGCGGATCCCACGAGATATGAGGAAGAGCGTACGGGATTTCTCGAGCGCGAAGGCTTCCGGGTACAGCGATTTTGGAACAACGAGGTATTGGAGAATCGCGAGGGCGTTTGCTTGAAGATCCTTGAAGTGCTTGCGCTACCCCCTCACCCTCCCGCCGCTTCGCGGCGGGCCCCTCCCTCTCCCACGAGGGGAGAGGGTAAGTAGCTCGCTGTTTGCCCTTGCGCCTGTTTTTTCCTAGAACCCCTCCAGAAATCGAGACGGATACCTGATGACCTCCCTTCCCGCTTCGGTCAGCGCGACGCACGAGCTGTTGCGTCGCGGTAATTATGTCGGCGATCGCAGCCTTGCCACGGCGGTTTATCTCTCGCTCACCCTCGATCGGCCGCTCTTTCTCGAAGGCGAGGCCGGGGTCGGCAAGACGGAGATTGCCAAGGTGCTGGCGGAGACGCTGGGGCGCCGGCTCATTCGCCTGCAATGCTATGAGGGGCTCGACGTCGCGTCGGCGGTCTATGAGTGGAATTATTCGCGGCAGATGATCGAGATTCGGCTCGCCGAGGCCGAGGCCGAAAGCCGCGAGACGGTCGAGGACGAGATCTTCTCCGACCGCTTTCTGATCAAGCGCCCGCTGCTTCAGGCGCTGGAACCGGACATCGCCGGACCGCCGGTGCTGCTGATCGACGAGCTCGACCGCACCGACGAGCCCTTCGAGGCCTATCTGCTCGAAGTGCTCTCCGACTTCCAGATCACCATCCCCGAGATCGGAACGATGAAGGCGGCGCACCCGCCCATCGTCGTCATCACCTCGAACCGCACGCGCGAGATCCACGACGCGCTGAAGCGCCGCTGCTTCTATTTCTGGGTCGATTATCCCAACGCCGAACGCGAGCTCGAGATTCTGAGGGTGAAGGCGCCGAATGCGGCCGAGCAGCTGTCGCGCGAAGTGGTTGGCTTCGTGCAGAAGCTGCGCGCCACCAGCGATCTCTTCAAACTGCCCGGCGTCGCCGAGACGATCGACTGGGCGCACGCGCTGACCCAGCTCGACGTGCTGGCGCTGACGCCCGAGGCGATCAACGACACGCTGGGCGTGCTGCTCAAATATCAAGACGACATCGCCAAGATCCAGGGCTCGGAGGCGCAACGCCTGCTCACCCAGGTGAAGCAGGAGCTCGCCCAGGCGAGCTGATGGCGGGCCGCCTCCTCGCCAACATCATGTATTTCGCGCGCACTCTGCGCGCGGCCGGGCTGCCGATCGGGCCGGGCAAAGTACTGGCGGCGGTCGAGGCGGTGCGCGCCGTCGGCATCACCGACCGCAGCGATTTCTATTGGACGCTGCACGCCGTTTTCGTCAACCGCCGCGACCAGCGCGAGCTCTTCGACCAGGCCTTCCACATCTTCTGGCGCAATCCCGAGTTGCTCGAGAAGATGATGGCGCTGATGCTGCCGGCGATCCGCAGCAACGAGCCCGGCGAGGAGATGAGCCGGCGGCTCGCCGAGGCGCTCCATGCCGGCGAGGGCGACGGCAAGGACCAGCCGAGCGAGACCGAGATCGAGGTCGACGCCGCCATGACCTTCTCGGAGCGCGAGCTGCTGCAGAAGATGGATTTCGAGAAGATGTCGACAGCCGAGCTGGCCGCGGCGCGCACCGCCATCCGCCGCATGGTGCTGCCGATCGCCGACCTGCCGACGCGGCGCTTTGCCGCCGATCCGCGCGGCGCGCGTACCGATATGCGCGCGACCTTGCGGGCGCAGCTCCGCTCCGGCGATCTTCTGACCCTGAAACGCAAGCGCCGCCGGCGCCGGCCGCCGCCGCTGGTCGTGCTCTGCGACATCTCGGGATCGATGAGCCGCTACAGCCGCACCTTCCTCCATTTCATGCATGCCGTCACCAACGACCGCGACCGCGTCTATACGTTCCTGTTCGGCACGCGGCTCACCAACATCACGCGCTTCCTGCGCTACCGGGATGTCGATGTCGCGCTCGACAAGGTGGCCGGCGCGGTCGAGGACTGGTCGGGCGGCACGCGCATCGGCCAGTGCCTTGCCGATTTCAACCGCGACTGGTCGCGCCGCGTCCTCGGCCAGGGGGCGGTGGTGCTGCTCATCACCGACGGACTCGACCGCGACGCCGGCGCCGGCATCGGACGGGAGATGGACCGGCTGCACAAATCCTGCCGCCGCCTGATCTGGTTGAACCCACTGTTGCGTTACGAGGGATTCGCACCAAAATCATTGGGCATGAGGGCGATCCTGCCGCACGTGGACGAGTTCCGTCCGGTGCACAATCTGGAAAGCCTGGGTGAGTTGGCAACAGCGTTGAGCCGGCCGGGACCGCGGCGGCTGGAAGCGGCCGCGGCATGGCGGGAAGCGGGGTAAGATGATGGGCGATAACGAAGAAATTCTGCAACAGGCGGCCGATTGGCGCGCCTTGGGTAAGGGCGTCGCGCTGGCGACCGTGGTGAGCACCTGGGGCTCCTCGCCCCGGCCGGTCGGCGCCAAGCTCGCGCTCGAGCAGGAAGGCGCATTTATCGGCTCGGTTTCGGGCGGTTGCGTCGAAGGCGCGGTGATCGAGGAAGGGCTGAAGGCGATTGCCGACGGCAAGCCACGCCTCCTCAGCTTCGGCGTCAGCAACGACCGCGCCTGGGAAGTCGGGCTTGCCTGCGGCGGCAAGATCCAGGTCTTCGTCGAGCGCGTCGAATGAAGCTCGGCTTTCTCCAGAAGGCGCTTGCCGCGAGCCGCGAGGGGCGTCCGGCGGTGCTCGCGACGAACCTCACAAATGGTCTTCAGACCTTCATAGAAGCCACTGAAACGGCTGGCGATTTGACGCTCGATGCGGCTGCCCTTCAGGCGATTCGCAAGGCCGTCACCGAAGACCGCAACGCGACCATCGAGACGGCCGACGGGCCGGTCTTCATCGAGGTGTTCAATCCGCGGCTGCGCTGCGTCATCGTCGGCGCCGTCCATATCGCCCAGCCGCTGGCGCGCATGGCGGCGCTCACGGGATATCTCGTCACCGTCGTCGATCCGCGCACCGCCTTCGCCAGCGATGCGCGCTTTCCCGATGTCGTGCTGTCGACCGATTGGCCCGACGAGGCGATGGAGAAGCTGAAGCCCAATCGGCGCACGGCGGTCGTCACGCTGACGCATGACCCGAAGCTCGACGATCCCGCGCTCAGCGTCGCCTTGCGCTCGGATGCCTTCTATATCGGTGCGCTCGGCTCGAAAAAGACCCATGCCGCACGCTGCAAACGGCTGCAGGCGCTGGGCTTCAACGAAGAGGAGTTGGCCCGCATCCATGGGCCGGTCGGCCTCGATATCGGCGCGATTTCGCCGGCGGAGATCGCCATCGCCATCATGGCGCAGATAACCCAGGTGCTCCGCGCCGAGCCGCAGAGCGACCGCGAGGCGGCATGAAATTCGGCGAGATCCCCGTCGCCGAAGCGGTCGGCGCGGTGCTCGCCCATTCTCTCAAGGCTGGCGACCGCAGCCTGCGCAAAGGCCGCGTGCTCAGCGCCGAGGATGTCGCGGCGCTGCGCGCCGCTGGCCGCTCCACGGTGATCGCCGCCCGGCTCGAGCCGGGCGATGTCGACGAAAATACCGCCGCCGGCGAGATTGCCCGGCCGCTGGCGGGGCCTCATGTGAGCGTCGCGCAACCCTTCACAGGCCGCGTCAACCTCTTCGCAGAAGTGCCTGGTATCCTTGTCTTCGACCGCGCGCGGATCGATCGCCTCAACCTCGTCGACGAGACGCTGACGCTTGCCACCATCGCGCCCTATAGCGTGGTCGCGCCCAAGCAGATGGTGGCGACCGTGAAGGTCATTCCGTTTGCGGTACGCGAGCGCTCGGTCGCGGCCTGGCTCGCCGAGGTGGCCTCGGCGGGGCCGCTCATCGCCGTGGCGCCCTTCTCGCCCCGGCGCGTTGCGCTGATCCAGACGCGCCTGCCCGGGACCAAGGAGAGCATGCTCGACAAGACCGTCGAGACGACGCGCGAGCGCCTCGCGGCGCTCGGGAGCACCCTGATCGCGGAGCAGCGCTCGGAACATCGCCCGGCGGCGCTTGCGCCGGAGATCACCGCTGCTCTCGTGGCGGGCGCCGAGTTGGTGCTGGTGGCCGGCGCCTCGGCGATCGTCGATCGGCGCGACGTCATCCCCGCGGCAATCGAGGCGGCGGGCGGCGTCATCGAGCATTTCGGCATGCCGGTCGATCCCGGCAATCTCATGCTCATGGGCCGGTGCGGCGCAATACCGGTGCTGGGGCTTCCCGGTTGCGCTCGCTCGCCCAAGGTCAACGGCTTCGACTGGGTGCTGCAGCGGCTGCTGGCCGGCTTGCCGGCGGGCCCAGCCGAGATCATGCGCATGGGCGTCGGCGGTCTCCTCGCCGACATCCCGACCCGGCCGCTCCCCCGGGCCAAGGTCGCGGCCGAGGCCGCCAAAGCCGTGCCGGGCGCGCCGCGCATTGCCGGGCTGGTGCTGGCCGCCGGCCAGTCGCGCCGGATGGGAACGGTGAACAAGCTGCTCATCGGCATCGACGGCAAGCCCATGGTCCGCCGGGTGGTCGAAGCGGTAGCCGCGTCTGGCGCGCGCCCGCTGGTCGTCGTCACCGGCCATGAGCGCGAGAAGGTCGAGAACGCCCTCGCCGGGATCGAAACCCGCTTCGTCCACAACCCAGACTATGCTCAGGGGCTTTCCACCTCGGTGAAACGCGGCCTTATCGCGCTTCCGGCGGAGATCGACGGTGTCGTCATCTGCCTTGGCGACATGCCTTTGGTGAGCGCGGAGGTGATCGACCGGCTGATCGCCGCCTTCAACCCGATCGAGGGCCGCGCCATCTGCATCCCGACCCGGCGCGGCAAGCGCGGGAACCCCGTCTTGTTGGCGCGGCAGCTCTTTCCCGATCTCGCGGCAATTTCGGGCGATGTCGGCGCGCGCGACCTCATCGCCGCCCATCCGGAGCGGGTCGTCGAGGTCGAGATGGAAAGCGACGCGGTGCTCACCGATATCGACACCCCGCAGGCGCTGGCAAAACTCGCGGCCAGCGCGAAGATCGATGCCTAAAAAGCGGAATAAACCTTTGGGGTGCGGCGTTGTCCCGAAAACTCGGCCGATGGAACCCGAAGGAGGCCTTGTCGATGAGCACGCTTCTTGGCGCCGTAACCTTGGGCAGCACGATCTGTGGCCTGATGCTCGGGCAGATCACTGCCGGCGCCCAATCCGCCGGCGTCGTTCTCGCCTCGCTGGTCCTGATGACGCTGCGCGCCTAGCGCGGCCCGCTTACCCCTCGTCCGAACGCGACCGAGGCTTCAGCCGCGTATGCGCTGAAGCGGGATCATCTCCTGCTCGGCCATGGCGGGATTGACGATGTTGACGATGAAGGTATTCCCCTGCCATTGCCAGCCGGACTGCCCCCAATAGGGTAGCGTCTGCACCCTGACGTAGGTGCTCGTCCCCGGCGCGACCACCACGGTTCTGAACTGAGCAGGATAGAGCTTGTCGCTTCGCGCCTCGATGCGATAGGTGCCAGGCGCGACGTCGCGGTAAAACACGGTCCCCAACTCCGAGGCTCCGACCGGAACGCCGTTCAGCGACACGATCGTCGTCAGCAATCCGTCATAGATGTTGGCGTCGCGGTAGAAATAGAGCCGCGCCTCGCCCGCTGGTATCGGCGGGATGGGTCCTTCCAACGCCTGCGTCGCCGTGTCGCAGCCGCCGAGCCAAAGCGCCAGGAATAGGCTGGGAATTACCAGGAGGAATCGAGCGCTCATCTACATTCCTTCCCCTACGACTCGCGTCAAAAGCGAAGCCCGGAGGCAGCCAGCCGCACTATCGGTATAGCCCATTGCTCATGAGTTGTACGACAGTTCCAGCGAGAAACCAGCAGCGCGAGCATCTTCTTTGCCAAATTCTAGCCGGAAACTTTTTCTAAACGATTGAGGCAGGATGCTGTTCGCAGTCCTCCGCAGGGAAACAAAGCACAATGTCGCTCCGCAAATTCGTCCTCGGCCTCTGCACCTCCTTCGCTTTTCTCGGAACCGCCTATGCTCACGATGCTTTGTGGCTCGCCCCGGCCTATCCCGGTGAGCCCGAGCTCGGTCCTGCCCGCGCGGCGGGCGCGGTGATCTGGAGCCATGGCCGCTCGGTCGATTCCGAGGACTCGACCGCGCCCACCCCGCCTTATATGGCGCAGCTCAAGGCGGGCGGTTGGGACACGTTCCGCTTCAACCGCATGCGCGTCGCCGACACGCTCGACAATTCGGCAGAGGGCCTCGTCCAGGCGGTGCACAAGCTGAAGCAGGAGGGTTATCGCCAGGTCGCTCTGACCGGCCAGTCCTTCGGCGGCTTCATCGCGCTGATGGCAGCCGATGCCAGCAACGAGGTCGACTCGGTGGTGGTCACCGCTCCGGCCGCTTATGGCAGCTTCTCGGATTTCTACGGCAGCTGGCGCAACAACGCGACGAAGCTCTATCCGCTCTACCAGGAGGTTCGCCATGCACGGGTCATGGCCTTCTACTTCCACGGCGATGATTTCGATCCCGGCGGACGCGGCGATCGCACGCGCGCCATCCTGCGGGCGCGCGACCTGCCGCATGTCGTGATCGACCAGCCGCCCTTCCTGACCACGCATTGGGCCGCGTCGACGCCGCAATTCGCCACGTATTACGGCGACTGCATCCTCGGCTTCCTCGACGCGGTGCGCATCAACGAAGGCGCCACCTGCCGCGGCGACAGCTTCTGGGCCGGTGCCGGCGAGTTGTCACCGACTCACCCCGCGACCACCGCCGCCGCCGAAGGCGTCGCCGAGCCGCCGCGCTGAGGGAAAGCGTCAGTAGTCCGCCTGGTCGTCGACGGCGTGGCCGCGCTTCGGCACCAGCACTTGGCGCTCGAAGCTCATGAACACCGTGCCGTCGGCCTTCTTGCCGATGGTGCGGACGGTGACGATCCCCTGGGTGGGGCGCGAGCGTGATTCGCGCTTCGACAGCACTTCGGTTTCGCCATAGACGGTATCGCCGGCGAAAACCGGCGCGGTCAGCTTGACATCGGTCCAGCCGAGATTGGCGATCGCCTTCTGGCTCACATCGGAGACGCTCATCCCGGTGATCACGGCGAGCAGGAAGGTGCTGTTGACGAGCGGCTGGCCGAACTCCGATTTCGCGGCATAAGCGCGGTCGAAATGGATCGGATGCTGATTCATGGTCAGCAGGGTGAAATGAATATTGTCGGTCTCGGTGATGGTGCGGCCTGGCCGATGCTCATAGATGTCGCCCACGGCGAAATCCTCGAAGTAGCGGCCATAGCTTTCGCGATAGCGCTGTTTGCCGACCTCTTTGCGCTCGACCGTCATGGCTTCGCTCCCTCTTACACGGCATAGCCCTTGGCTGTGCCCGCGAGCCCGTCGAAGAGCCCGAGCATGCGCCGCCGCCAGGCCGCGACCGGATCATCGGCGGCGAGCAGGGAATAGTCGCTGATGCAGCGCACCCATTGGAACGCGCCCAAGACGATGTAGTCGGCATAAAGCGGCGCCTCGCCGCCGAGGAAAGGCTGCGCCTCGAGCGTTTGCCGGAGCGGCGCCAGGCTCCGGCGGAAACCGTCCAGGCGCTGGTCGCGATCGGCGGTGAAGGCCTCGAGGCTGGTGCCGAAACGCTCCTCGCGAGAGCGGCGGAAGTAATCCTTATCCTGCGGCGCCGCATGGCGCCAGATATCGAGCGCGGCGAAGCGGATGAGCGCCGGCTGCAGCACGCCGTCCGCCCAGTTGTTGTAGAAGCGCGATAAGGCGATGCCGGCACCGCCGCCGAACAGCGACGGGCGATCGGGATAGGTTTTCTCGAGATATGTCGCAATCGCCCAGGAATCGGCGATCCAGCGGCCGTCAACGACGAGCACCGGCACGCGGCCTTGGCCCGAGGGTGCGATCTTCTCTTTCTCCGTAAAACGCCACGGGATCGTCTTGACCGGCAGGCCCTTATGCGCGAGCGCCATGCGGATGCGCCAGCAGTAGGGGCTGAAACGCCGATCCTCCTCGGCGCCGGCGAGGTCATAGAGCTCCATCATGCGCGCTACTCCCAAAACGGCCCGGTGGCGCCGATCACGACGATGACGAGTCCGAGCACGAGATTGACGCCGACGATGCTGCGGATCTGGTCGAGCTGGCGCTGCGCCGCCGGCAGGTCGCCGGCATCGAGCGCGCGCCGGAAGCGCTTCCACGGCGCGAAATAGAGATGGCCGAAGATCAGCATCATGATGACGCCGATGCCCTGCATAAGATCGACATAGAGCGGGAGATTGGCGAAGCCGCCGAAGCCCCGGAACACCATGGCATAGCCGCTGGCCAGGAGCGCCACGATCGCCCCCCACACCACCGGGAAGAAACGCTCGAAGACGCGGCGCCAGAGCGGCAGGCGCTCAGCCGGCGCGAGCGGACCCGCCGCCGGTCGCAGCATCTGATGGGCGAAGAACATCCCGCCCACCCAGATCACCGCGGCGAGGATATGGAAGAACATCCCGAGGATCATCACGCCCGCATTCTATCCTCGGGCGCGGCTTACGCCAGTGCCGCCTAATCCTCGGCGCCGCACCGCGCGCGGATCGCCGCGCGGATCTCGTCCGGCTGGGCATCGATCGCATCGAGCGCGACACGCAGGCGGCGGCGCAGGGCATAGACCTGATCGAGGAGCTGCAGCACCACCGGCATCGCCTCTTCGTCAATGGCGAGCTCGTAGCGCAGCTCATGGATGAGCTGCACCCGCGCCACATCGACCTCGGCGAAGACATAGCCTTCGGCGCCGCTCTCCGGCCGCACCCAGCGCTCGGCGATCCAGTGGCGGAGCTCCGCCTCGTTGAGGCCGACGACGAGACGGATCACGGCTTCGAAGCTGATCATGACGCCATTCCCCGCCGCGGATCATAAGGGTGCTTGGGCGCCCAGTCGCGTAGGAACGCGGCCAGCGCCGCATCATCCCCCTCGGGAAGCGTCACGCGCAGGGTCACGTATTCGTCGCCCGGATCGCCACCGGGTCGCGGCGCGCCTTTGCCTCTGAGGCGGAGGACCCGGCCGGTATTGGAATTGGCGGGAATCGTCATGCTGACCGGTCCCGACGGCGTCGGCACCGTCACCTTGCCGCCTAAGACCGCCTCGGCGAGCGTCACCGGCAGTTCGAGATGGATATCGTCGCCCTCGCGGCGAAAGAAGGGATGCGGCGCCACATGGATCTCGATCAGCGCGTCGCCGGGCGGTCCTTCATTCAGTCCCGCGCCGCCCTGCCCTTTGAGGCGCAGGATCTGGCCGTCGCGCACCCCTGCCGGGATGGTCACCTCGAGGCTGCGCTCCGGGGCGAGCTGGAGGCGCTGCTTGGCGCCGTTGATCGCGGTCAGGAAATCGACGGTGAGAGCGAAATGGAGATCGGCGCCGCGCATGCGGACGGGCCCCCCGCCGCGCCCGGGGCCGCCGCCGCGCTGCCCGCGGCCGAAGAAGGCGAAGAGATCGTCGAGGTCTTCGGGCGCCATGCCTTCAGCCGAGTGGAACTCGTAGCGCTCGCCCGGCGCCCCTTCGGCAAAGCCGCGATAGCGGGAATAGGCGTGCTCCGGCCGCTCGGCGCCGCTGGCGTCGATCTCGCCCCGGTCGAAGCGGGCGCGCTTATCCTTGTCCGAGAGGAGGTCGTAGGCAACCGCGATCTCCTTGAAGCGGGCCTCGGCCTCCTTGTTGCCGGGATTGAGGTCGGGGTGGTGCTTCTTGGCGAGCTTGCGGTAGGCGGTACGGATCTCATCCTCCGTCGCCTCCTTCTTGACGCCCAGAACCTCGTAGGGGTCGCGCGCAGCCATGGCATTGCCGGGATTGTGGTCCCCGCCATATAGGGCGCTGCCCGCACCCTGCCAAGCCGGCGCGGCTGCCCGGTCAGGCTCCTAGTGAATCAGCGGCGGCTCGACATAGGTATGGAAGGGCGGCGGTGAAGGCAGCGTCCATTCAAGCGTCGTCGCCCCTTCGCCCCAGGGATTGGCCGTCGCCTTCTTGCCCGCCAGCAGCGTGTGGAAGACGACGAAGATGAACCACAGGGTCGAAGCGTAGGAGACATAGGCGCCGATCGAGGCCACCATGTTCCAACCGGCAAAGGCGTCGGGATAATCGCTGATGCGCCGCGGCATGCCGGCGAGGCCGAGGAAATGCATCGGGAAGAAGGTCAGGTTGACGCCGATGAAGGTCGTCCAGAAGTGGATCTTGCCGAAAGTCTCGTTGTACTGCCGGCCGCTCATCTTGCCGATCCAGTAGTAGAAGCCGGCGAAGAGCGAGAACACCGCGCCCAGCGACAGCACGTAGTGGAAATGC
>JASHUO010000548.1 GCA_030039975.1 Alphaproteobacteria bacterium | reverse complement strand
CGCACCGTCGGACCGATCCTCTACAGCAATCTAGCGACCTTCGACGCCTTCGGACGCAATCTGCGCCTGATCGGCGCGCGGCGCAGCATCGGTGCGCTCCGGGAAACTCCCGAGGCGGAATGGGACCTGATCCGCCACAGCGCGATCATCTGCGTGCTCTTTCCGAATACCGTGTTCATCATGCAAGGCGATCATCTCGAGACCTGGCATGTCTTTCCGGCGGGGAACGGGGTCGATGAGTCGGTGATGTACGCATCGCTCTATACGCCCGAGCCCGCCCTCACCGACAGCGCTCGGCGCCATTGGGATCGCAATATGGACCTGCTGATGGCGACGGTGGAAAAGGAGGACTTTCCGCTATCCGAGGGCATGCAGCGCGGCTTCTACTCGGGCGCGCAGCAAGAGGTCATCTTCGGCCGCAATGAGCCGGCGCTGCAGCACTTTCACAAATCGATCAAGGACGCGCTGGCGACCACTGATCGCTAGCGTCGGAGAAGGAGGTGGTGCCTATGAGCCTCCGCAGCATCTCGATCCCGGACATCCTCCGCCGCAACGCGGCGGCCTTCGGCGACCGCACGGCCTTCGTCTGCGAGGGAACGCGCGTCACGCACCGCGAGCATCTCGGCCGCGTCGAACGGCTCGCAGCGGGGCTGGCGCAAGCCGGCGTCGGCGCCGGTGACCGCGTCGCCGTGCTGGCGCGCAACGCGCTCGAATTCGCCGATCTCTACGGCGCCGCAGCTTGGCTTGGCGCCATTCTGCTGCCGGTGAATTGGCGCCTTTCGCCCAGTGAAATCGCCTACGTTCTCGCCGATGGCGCGCCGAAGCTGGTGATCGTCGATCGTGAGGATCAGCCCGGCATCGCCGCGCTGGCCAATTCGCTTCCCTCTGTCGCCGTCTATTACGGTCTCGGCGGCGAGGTCGCGCCGTTTCGGCCGTTTGCCGAGCTTGCCGAATGCTCGAACCCGCCACCGGAGCCGGCATCCGGCGGCGATGACGGCGCCGTGATCATCCACACCGCCGCGGTCGACGGTCGCCCGCGCGGTGCGCTCCTGTCCCAGGCGAATCTCGTCGCTGCCGCCTTGCAGATGACGGCAGCCTGGAACCTCGACGAACGCGATGTCGGGCTCATCGCACTGCCGCTCTTTCACATCGCCGGGTTCGGTCTGCTGCTCGGCGTGCAGCTCGCCGGCGGCTCATCGCTCATCGTGCCGAAATTCGAGGCCGGCGTCGCGGCGCGCCTGGTCGCGGCGGAGCGGGCGACGATCTTCGTCGAATTCGCGCCGATGCTGGGCTCGCTGCTCGACAGAGCGGCGGAGGCCGGCGCTGACCTGTCGAGCCTGCGCATCGTCAGCGGCCTCGACACGCCCGAGACCATCGCTCGCTTTGAAGCTGCCTGCCCGGCGGCACGTTTCTGGGCAGGCTACGGCCAGTCCGAAGTCTCGGGTTACGTCACGCTGTCGCCGTGGCGCGACCGGCCGGGCTCGGCCGGCCGGGCGACCCATGTCAATCTCGTCGCCGTGGTGGACGAGCTCGACCGCGCCGTGCCCGCGAACGAGACCGGCGAGATCGTCGTGCGCGGCCCGCTGGTCTTTCAGGGCTATTGGCGGCGTGAGGCCGACAATGCCATCGTCTGGCGCAACGATTGGCACCATACCGGCGATCTCGGGCGCATCGATGCCGACGGCTATCTCTGGTATGCCGGCCGCTCGCCGGCCAAGGAGCTGATCAAGCCCGGCGGCGAAAACGTCTACCCCGTCGAGGTCGAACGGACCATCCGCGAGCACCCGGCGATCGCCGATGTCGCGGTGATCGGCGTGCCCGATGCGCAATGGGGCGAGGCGGTGAAGGCGGTCTGCGTCTGCCGGGCTGGAACGACGCTGACGGCGGCCGCGCTGATCGATTTCGTGGGCGGCCGCATCGCCCGTTACAAGAAGCCGAAGCACGTCGTCTTTGTCACCGCTTTGCCGCGCAGCGCGAACGGCCTCATCGATCGCGCCAAGGTGAAGGAGGATCACGGCCGCGCTTGAGGCCGGATACAGCGTTACCGAAAGAGAGGGACCAACGCATGCTGGAAGGCAGGGTTGCTATCGTCACCGGCGCGGCGCGCGGTCTTGGGCGCGAATTCGTCCGCGTCCTCGCCGCGGCCGGTGCTCACGTCGCTGCCGCCGATCTCCACGACTGCGCCGAGACGGCGGCGCTCGCCGGCGCCAACGCTGTCGCCGACAAAGCCGACGTCGCCGATATGGAATCGCTGAGAACCATGGTCGCGCGCACGGTCGAGCGCTTCGGTCGCATCGACATCCTGGTCAATAACGCGGCGCTCTACGGCACGCTCAAGGGCGGCCGTTTTGATGCTATTGCCGAAGCGGCATGGGACGACGCCATGCGCGTCAACGTCAAGGGCATCTGGCAGGGCTGCAAAGCCGTGGTGCCCGAAATGCGCAAGCTCGGCGGCGGCAGCATCATCAACATGGCATCGCTCGCCGCACTCTACGGCACGCCTTTCGCGCTGCACTACACCGTGTCGAAAGCGGCGGTGATCGGCCTCACCCGAGGCCTCGCGCGCGAGCTCGGACGCGATAATATCCGCGTCAACTGCATCGCTCCCTCGGCGGTGCTGACCGAAGGCACCCGCGAATTCTTCGGCGAGAAGCACGAAAGGGCGCTCCAAGTCATCGCTGCCGGCCAAGCGATCCAGCGCAACCTGCAGCCCAAGGACGTCGCCGGTGCCGTGCTGTGGCTCGCTTCCGACCAATCCGCCTTCGTCACCGGCCAGACCATCGCCGTCGATGGCGGCACCGTGATGCTGTAGCGCGGCCGGCTTCCCACGACTTCGATGGGGCGCCCGTTATCAGGGAGACCTCTCGGGAGAGCGTATCCATTAGTGCGGGACGGGTGGGTAGTTCGCTCTTCGGTCATCCACCTTTCGGGCTTGTAATCGAGATTCGCTTGCGCTCGTTAGCCCGTACTATCATCCTGTTCATATCAGATATGAAAAAATCGCATGTACAAGCGATTGAGCGGGAGGAGTCGCCATCATGGCAAGGGAGGCCATCGACGGGCTGACGCACGAACCGCGCCGCTTACAGCTCGCGGTCTCCGGCGTATCGAAGCACTTTGGCGGCGTGCGCGCTGTCGAGGACATATCGCTGTCGGTGGCGGCCGGGTCGATCACCTCGATCATCGGTCCGAACGGCGCCGGCAAGACGTCGCTCGTCAACATGATCAGCGGCTTCTACAAGCCCGATACCGGCACGATCGCGCTCGAAGGCCGCGATATCACCCGTTCAACGCCGGCGCAGATCGCCGCCCTCGGGGTGGCGCGCACGTTTCAGAACATCGCGCTCTTCGGCGGCATGACCGTGCTCGACAACATCATGCTCGGCCGGCATGTGCGCATGAAGTCGGGAATTCTTGCTTGCTTCGTCTATTGGGGCTTGGCGCAGCGCGAGGAGGTGGCGCATCGCGCCCGCGTCGAAGAGCTGATCGAGTTTCTGCGGCTGCAGGACCTGCGCAAGCAGCCGACCAGCGCTCTGGCCTACGGCTTGCGCAAG
>JASHUO010000547.1 GCA_030039975.1 Alphaproteobacteria bacterium | reverse complement strand
AACGTACTTCATCGCCCAGCGGCTCACGGCAAAGCGCAGATTCGCGCCCGCAATCGCGCCGATCGTGATACAAATCACGTTGTTCACGCCTCCGCTCCCCTTGTGGGAGTGTCAGCCGACATTCCTCGGATTCCCGATAGTTTGATGGCAGGATCGCGCCTTCTGGCATCTTCGGCAACGGTAAATCGCGCGTAGCGTGAGCGGCGGGACGCTCCTGCGACATCAAACTGCGGCCTTGGGGGCGTCGGCTCCGGGTCCCCGTTGCGGAGGCATGCGGGAGGGTCCGCTGACAGCGCGTTGGCGACAGCAGGCGTGCAGGCGGGGATCGTCCGCTCACCACCGTTCTCGGTCGTTCGCCCCCGTGGTCGGCAAGGGCCCCTTCGGGTCGGCAAGCCGCCTTGGCGATAGTTCACGCTGTGGGTCAGCTAGGCGCGCTTTAGCAGACCTTCAAAACAGCGTCAGTTTTTGGCGGCTCGGTGCCATAAGCGGAAGTCCACGCCGCCTCATTCGATCACCTCGTCGGCGAGCGCCAGGAGTGTAGTAGGGACGGTGATCCCGAGCGCTTTCGCCGTCGTGAGGTTGATCACGAGATCAAATTCAGTGGGCTGCTCGAAGGGGATATCGGCTAACCCGCCAGTCGCAGCGATGACCGCCACCTGACGACCGACCAAGTCGGCGACCAAAGCGGGCAATCGATCCTCTTGGCCCTCGGCCCACCGGTATTGAAACGTGACGTTGCGACCCTCGACATAACCCGTTTCACTCAGCCCCTGCCGAAACGCCTCGATGAGGGGTGCGAACCCAGCGGATGTACCGCTGCTGAGATAGCCCACTGCCGGCATCGCCGGCGGCTGCGCGATTGCCGCCAGTGGCCATCCCGCGATGGCTCCGGACACGACATTGATGAAGTCGCGGCGCCTCATGAGACCGCCCCAACTCGAAAGGCGGCGCCTACCACACCGGCGCAAATGTCGCCTATGGGGTCAGTGAATATCCATATCGGCGCAGGCACCAATAGCAAATTTACCGACGACCGAATTTTTTTCGACGGCGCATTCGATCGGCTTCAGTACGGCGCGGCAAGATATTTATGATAGTAGCTCCGCAGTACGATGAGGACGGGCCTCGCTTCTGCTCGACGCGGAAGACTTGGCCGAAAGCTGTCTGGCCGCGACGAAGTCAGCGGGTTGGTCATGTCTGTCGTCGTCGAAGCGCTTGACAGTAGCGTCCTTGTTCGCGCCGCACCACCTGCGGGCCGCTCGAATCATGACTTGATCTGCATCGCCGCGAGGTGAACCTGTTGGCCATACATGCCCCAGTTCTCTTCGGGGACCTCGAGGATGCCGACGTAGGCCGGCACCTGGCCGCGGTCGGTCTTGGAATATTTGCCGAGGATCGCCGTTGCTTCGGCGACCATGCGGGTCTTGGTCTCGGCGTTAAAACCGCCTTTCAGAGCATAGACCTTGAGGCTCATAATCGGCTCGGCGGCCTGGCGCCCGGCGCGGAACACCGTGTCGGGCGCGTGCTCGACAAAATACACCCAGATACCCGCGCGGATTTGCGGCGTGTCGATGAGGCGTTCGCAGGCCATGCCGAGTTCGGTCAACTCAGCGGCGACCCTGGCGCGGGCCTCGGCACTGAACGCCCCTTGCGGCGCATGGAGGAACATCTTCGGCACAGCGTGTCTCCCCATCTCTTACAATGATAAGAACGGTAGCCGACGACAGCTTTGACCCGCAAATGAATCGCGGTCAAATCGAATTAAGAAGCCGATGCGCAAGCCGAACCTTCGGTCTGCGGCGTACGAGACCTTTTCCGACCCAATCGGATGGCTAGCGCGGCTCTCGCCCGAACGCCCGCTGCTGAGTCCAGGCGATCAAGGGGTACCGTCGGGTTGTGGCCATGGCACCGCAGTTTTCAAACGCTCAGCGGCTCCTCGCCGCAGAGCTTGCGCTCAACGGGCGAGAGCCGGAGGCCCGTGAGGTGCTCCAGCGTTACCTTTTACTCTCGACGATTTACTCCCGACGACGCGGATCAAAACGATTGCCAAATTCAGGGCCTTTGTGAAGACGTTATCCGACGATCCGGCCTTTCTAGCCCGGGGCGACCGGGTGGCCGAATGCTTGCGCAAGGCCGGGATGCCGGAGGAATAGGCATTCGCCTCCAGCTCGGTCCGACACGATGTGCATGTCGTGGCTGCCGGATGTCAGTTTGTTGGTATTCTGCGCCTGATCGCGGAACTGCGGTCGCCGCTTGATCCAGCGCAGGCATGAGTGGCTCCTCTATCCAAGCGCTGGAGCGCAAGCCGTGGGAGCACGAACGCGAAATCGACATTCCTGGCGCAGAACGCACTGCCGTCACCGACTTTGGTGCCCGGCAGTCCCCGTGACGACGGTTCCGCCTTGCCGACGGGTCGCGTCTGGCAGCAATATCAGCCCCGAAAGGCCGGTCATCCGGTGGATGTCGGTCGACCAAGGCCAAGGTTCTCGTGGCTCGGATTGCACAGCGACAACCGAACAGCGCGTGAAGGAGAGTGACTGATGGTCATCAGTGAATTCCTGTCGCGATTGCTCGCTCTCGCATGTGCGCTCGGCCTCACGTTGGCAATAGTCTCGGTGTCCACCAAGAGCACAGAGGGGCAAACGATGAAACCTACGATTTTGCTTGTCCATGGTGCATGGGCCGACTCTTCGAGCTGGAATGGAGTAGTCGACCTTCTGCTCAAGGACGGCTACGACGTTCGAGCGCTGCCGAACACGCTTCGGGGCCTTGAGGCGGACGCTGCCGTCATCTCAACGTACCTCAAAACTGTTTCTGGACCAGTGGTTCTCGTCGGTCACTCCTACGGGGGCTCCGTCATCAGCGTCGCGTCTGCGAATGCGCCAAACGTGAAGGCATTGGTTTACGTGGATGCCTTCGCTCCCGAAGCCGGTGAATCAATCCAAGATGAGCTAGCAAGCGCACCTCCACCGCCAGCGGACTTCACGATCGCCGTGCCGTTCACGACGCCAACCGGCGGCGACGCAGATACCTACGTGAATGCGAAGTATTTCGGGGTGATCTTTGCGTCTGCGGAATCTCCGGAGGTCGCGGCGCGCTTGGCCGCGACGCAGCGACCTTTCGCCGCGCGCTGCCTGACGGATAAAGCGCCGGCTGCAATCGGTTGGAAGACGATCCCTTCGTGGTACGTCATGGGCGACGCCGACAAAGTTATACCACCCGACATTCAGAAGAAATTCGCCACGCGGGCGAAGTCGAAAGTCTACCACGTTCCGGGTGGCGATCATCCGAGCATGATCGCGCATCCCGAAGTGACGGTGGCCGCGATCGAAGACGCGGCAAATACCATTGCCCATTGAGCACATGGCCCGGTCCCGCTGGGCACATGATGATGCGCCAGAAGCTGGCATTGGTCGTGCGCGGATCGCCGTCCTTGGCGTTTAGTCTGATGAACGGGTTCTCGCCCGTTAGGATGACCCGATTGGGATCTGCGGTCGGGATAGCAAATCTCCCTTCGACGGATCTGGTCAGGACGTACCTTCAGCATGTCCGGCAACCGCGGGACGCGCATCAAAATTCGTTTGTAGGTCTGGGAGCCTTGAATGAAGCGTCATCGCTTGAGCGACGCCCAGTGGCAGCGGATCGCGCCGCCCGTGCCTGGAAAGCCGCGGGATCCGGGTGTCACGGGGAAGACAACCGTCGCTTCGTCGAAGCGTTGCTTTGGCTTGCACCGGCGCGCCATGGCGCGACCTGCCGGTGGAATTTCGTGAGTGGAACTAGGTTTTTCGGCGTTCTTTTACGCTGGGCCAAGCGCGGCGTCTGGTCTCGTATCCTCGAGCAAGTCAGCTAGGACCCCGATCTCGAATCCTTTAATCATCGAGGCAACAATCATCCGAGCGCATCAACATGCGGCCGGCGGAAAAGGGGGATCGAAGAAGCGCTCCTCGACCTGGACCTTGCTTTCAAGCGCGCCTTGCTCCCACACAAAAGCGCCTGTTCAAGAGGATGGTCCGTTGGTGCTAGTCTGGTTTTGGCGGCCTAATGTCGAGCCGCGGCAGCCGGTTCCAAGGCCGGCACGAGCTCCGAGGGAGGGCGGGCCATGACCCCCGACCGACATTTTGGTGTCGACGACCATGGGAGTCTGGTGTTCCCGTCGGACGAAGATCGTCAGCAGGGTATTGTTTGGCGCCTTGCGGGAGACGGCGATCCGCTGAGGACCCGATACCCTGATTCCCGGTGTGATCGGCGAGCCAAGGTGGTTGCGCGAGCCGCGGGTGAGCCCCCACCGAATCTCGCTGCAACTTGAAAAGGACGCAGGCGCCATGCAGTTAACCGGCCTTCTTCACGGCTCGACTCTGATGCGGCACGTCGATTTTCCGGTTGCCGAGGTCCTCGGTCCCACCGCGACCGAGGCCGAAATCCAGGACTTCATCATCCGGCACAGGCTCATCTTCATCAAGCCGGTATTCAAGGGCGGCGTCGGCAAGAAGGGCAAGGCCGGTCTGATCGGCAAGGCAACCGACCTGCGCACCGCCCTCGCCGAACGCGAGCGCCTGTTCTTCGTCGAGCATCACCACGGCAACGCGACCGCGAAGGCGAATGGCGTAACCTTCGAGGCCGGTGTGCCGGCCGAGCACGAGGTGTATTTCTCGATCACCGACTCCACGGCGTTCCGCGCGCCGACGATGACGCTGACGCATAAGGGCGGCGTGGATATCGAGGAGCTGGACAAGAAACACGTCGCCCACATCCCGTTCGAGGCGCTGACCGGGCTCAAGGCCTTCGTCGTCGCCAACGCGCTGTCGGACATCGGCGCGCCCAAGGAGATCATCTCGCCCCTCGTGCAGCACCTGCCGAAGCTCTGGGATCTGTTCCACCTCTATGGCATGACCACGCTGGAGCTGAACCCGATCCGCATGGCGATCGGCCGCGACGGGCGTCTCACGCCCAAGGCCTGCGACTTCAAAGGCGGCTTCGACCGCGACGATCCGCGCTGGCATAGGCTTGGTCTGTTGGACGAGAGCTTCACGGCCGACACGTCGGCCTTCGAGCTCGAGGTGAACCAGCTCCGCACGCACCAGGGCCAGTCGGATGTCTTCGTCATCAACCCGAACGGCACGATCCTCGCCCCCACGTTCGGCGGCGGCGCCAACTCGCTGGTGACCGAGGTGCTGGGTGAGGTCGCGATCATATCTTCGGATTTCGGCGGCAACCCCCCGTACGAGAAGATGAAGTCGGTTGCCGCGATCTGCTTCAAGCATTGGCTTGCGCAGACGAATGTGCTGTTCATCATCGGCGGCAAATCGAACAACACCGACATCTACGAGACCTTCCGTGCCATGGCCGACGCACTGCGCGAGTATTTCAGCCGCAACGGACCCACGCCGCTCTTCGTCGTCGTCGGCCGCGGCGGCCCGAACCTCGTGCGCGGATTGGGCGCGCTCGCGGAAGCTTGCGACAATCTCGGCCTGCCCTATCGCTTCTTTGGCTTCGACAGCGCGATCTCTGAGGTCGTGAACTACGCCAAGGAGGTCGATGCCTGGATGCGCGCAGGAGGTCGCGCCACCGTCGCCGCACGTCTCAATATCAAGCAAGCCGCCCGAGCACAGGGAGGATTCCATGTACAAGAGCGGCATTAAAGGGTTCCCCTACCATCTCGGGATCAATTCTTTGGATGAGATCGCGACGCGCGAGGACCGCGTGGCTGTGCTCAATATCTTGGGGAGCGAGTCGAAGCAGGTGACGCCCACCAGCCACGTCTTCTCCGGCGGCAATGTGACGTTCGGCACCTCGCCCGGACGGCGCGGTCAGGCGTTGCAGACGTCGGCCGGCGACATTCCGGTCTACAACAACATCCGCGAGGGCCTCGCTGACGGCCACACGTTCAACACCGGCGTGGTGTATCTGCCGCCTTCAGGTGCGCGCGACGGCGTGGCGGAGCTGGTGCGGGTCAACCCCGACCTGCGGAAGATCGTCATCATCACCGAGAAGATCGCGGTGCACGATGCGCGGGAGATCCGCGCCATCGGCCAGGGCTTCGGGATCGACATCTTCGGCGCTAACTGCCTTGGCGTCGCGGACTCCTGGAACCGCGTGCGCCTGGGCGGCGCGCTCGGCGGCGACAGCCCCGACGAAGCATTGATCAAGGGTTCGATCGCGCTGTTCTCGAACTCCGGCAATTTCACCACGACGATTGCGCAGTACCTCGCGACCGCCGGCTGGGGCACGACTACGCTGATCTCCTCGGGCAAGGACATCTACATTCACTACGCCGCCCCTGATTTCGTGTACGCGCTGAAGAACGACGCGCGGTCGAAGGCGGCGGTGATCTACTGCGAGCCCGGCGGCTACTACGAACGCGGCCTGGATTTCGGCAAGCCCGTGGTCGCTTGCGTCGTCGGGCGGTGGAAGTCGCGACTCACTCGCGCGGTCGGGCATGCCGGCGCGATGGCCGGCTCTGGCGACAAGGCCGAGGACAAGGAAGGCTGGCTCATGCAGGCGTTCGGAGTGGATGGCGTCTACACGCCGGAACGCCCGATCGTCTCCGACAAAGGCGCGGTCGTCACCAACATCGCGCATATTCCGGCAGCGCTAACCGAGGTGATGCGCCTCAATGGCGTGTCACCCGATTTCTCGCCGCGCGGCTCGCTCGCGCTCAAGGCCTGGATGGCCAACGACCAGGGCCTCGAGCTGCCGCCGCGGATCGCGCTTCCCGTCGTACAGGCGCCGGCGCCGTACGATGCGCAGCTCAAGGCGCTGTCGCTGCAGGTCGGCGCGGTCATTGCGCGCCAGAACATGAAGGACGCGTCCGGCGCCTCGACGATGGACCCGGCGACGCAGGTTACTTCGGTGCACGGCCACGCCGTGCTCGACATGGCGCTCGAGCCGCTGGAAGCGATTTTCGCCCTGCCGCTGGTGCACGAGATCGCGGGTCCGCAGGACCGCATGATGCTCGACATTGCCATCGCCTCTGAGATCAACCTTGTCGGCGATCCGGCACTAAGCGCGGCCGACGCGGCGCGTGAGGCGGGCAACTCGCCCAACACGGTGATGGCCGCCGCGGCGTCGATTATCGGGCCGAAGCGGGTCGAGCGCGCCCTCGCTTGCGCCCGCGCATTGATCGATCTGTTCGCTCACTCGGGCATGACGGACGCGCACGACGAGAGCTTCGACGTGAGCGCGATCCCGACTGACGAGAAGACCCGAGCCCTGTTCCTCGCAACCGCCCAGGACGCCGAGGACCCGCGCCCGCCCGCAATGCTGGCCGCCGTGCGTGCGCGCGGCGGAAAGTCGGTGTTCCTGAAGTTTCTCGACACGCTGGGCGAGCGTGTCTCGCGCGACGCGATCCTCTCCGCGATCGCCACCACCATCGCGTGGGGGCCGCTGAAGCGCAGACGCATCTCGCGCCTGACCGCGGAGACTTTGCCTTGGTACCTGCGCCTCTATGGCGTGATGATCGGCGCGTCGATCCCGGGCCGACATCACAAGCGCGGCAGCCTGTGCGGGGTGTCGCGCGAGGAACGGTTCAGCCGGTGGACGATGGCGGACTTCCTCTGCCTCGCCCTTATCGGCCGCAAGCCGACGGAGCACGAGGCGCGCCCGCTGCAGATCCTGACGGGGTTGCTCATCTCGAACGGCCCCGGCGCGATCTCGCTGCAGGGCGCGAAGGGGGCCGTGTCCGCCGACGGGCCGCAAACGCCCGTGCGCGTGCAGATCAACAAGGCGATGGTTGGTTTCCTGACTCACACGGGCTACAGCCACGGCGGCAACGGCTTCGAGGGCATGGCCTTCCTGCTCGAACGCTTCCAGGGCATCGACCTGAAGGACCCAACCGACCCAAACCACGGCATCGACCTCGCCGGGATCGCGAAGTCGTTCGCCGAGGCGTACCGGGAGAAGAAGGCGATCGCGAAGGAATCGGGGGCAGCGGAGCTGCGCGCGCTACCCGGCGTCCACCACCCGGTTTTCAAGGGCAAGCCGGTCAACTATGACCCACGCGAACGTTTCATCGCGAAATTCATGGAGGAGCGCGGGGACTACAACATCTTCCACGCCTATTACCGCGAGCTGGCGCAGGCTCTATACGATTCGGGCGCCACGCCCTACGTATTCTGCGTGAACGTGGACGCGATCATCGCGGCGCTGCTGCTCGCGGTGTTGTGGCAGGACTACCGTTCGGGGACGCTGACCGTGAAAGACTTGGAGACGGCCGCCTTCAACGTCTTCCTCTACGGACGCATGATCGGCGCGGCCGCGGAAATCGATGACCACCTGAACCGCGGCCGCAACATGGACATGCGTGCACCGCAGGAGAACTGCCGATTCATCGTCTGAGCAGGAGGACAAAAAACGACCCGGCGCCAGGGCATAGAGACAGATGAGACCGCGCTAGGGAGGAGAGGCCGATGCTGACACCCGAACAGCGCCGGGAAAAAATCTGGGGCGTCTGCGCGTCGCCAGGGGCAATTTCCTCGAGATGTACGACTTCTTCGTCTACGGCTACTTTGCCCTCTACATCGCCAGGACGTTCTTCCCGACGGGCAACGCCTTCGCCTCGCTGATGCTCTCGCTCGGGACCTTCGCGGCGGGGCTTTCTGATGCGCTCGCTGGGCGGGCTGATCCTCGGCTCGTACATAGATCGCAAGGGACGGCGAATTTGGGTTGATGATGACGCTCAGCCTGATGGCGGTCGGCACCATCACCATAGCGCTCACTCCTGGTTACGACAGGATCGGCCTGATCGCCCCGGTGCTGGTTCTGGCGGGACGCCTTGTCCAGGGCTGCTCGGCCGGCTGCGAGCTTGGCGGCGTGTCGGTCTACCTCGCCGAGATCGCGACCCCGGCCACCGCGGCTTCTATGCTCCTTTCAGTCGGCCAGCCAGCAGTCGCCGTGGTCTTCGCTTCCCTCGCGTTGAGGCTTCCTCATCGGTGACCTGCAACAGAACGTGGCCGATACCGCTCAGGTTGATCATGTCAGGCTTCCCCTTCTCGCGCGAATACATATTGGCTGAGCGACGTGGCGTAGAATAGCGATCATCGGAACGGCCGTACTAGGCCACATGCTGCCAGTCGGGTCGGCGCCCACCCGGCTGATCAGGCAATGTAGGTCCCTTCTCGGAAGCGGGCATTAGGTCGGCACGCGCGTTCGACCGATGCTATTTCCAGACTCATACGTAAAGCCAAACGTTCCCGCGGCGTTCACAGCTGCGGGAAAACGTGACAACCAAGACGCTCCTCGGCCTCCAAGATGAGTGCCGATCTTCCGTTCAGACTGAAAGTCTCGCCCGGCTACGAGCGCCCGGCGCTCCGGAACTCTTTCGCCGCCCTTCCGGCAGCTTCGAACGTTGCGTGAGCATCCTTTGCGGTCATAGCGACTGTCGTCTCGACGTCGGACAGACTACCGCCAGCGGCGGCAGCCAGGATCGCAGAACCCGCAGCCCTCTCATCCGGGAACTCGCCAATGGCCATCCAATCATGGTGGCCGAAGGTCAAGTACCACCCAATGAGCCTACCTCCAACGCTCTTGAAGAGTTTGGCAACCGCTTCCTCACGATTTTCTGGCTTTGCCAGCATGCCCTTGACAGCGTCTGAAGTGAAACGACCGCGCGAGATGTAGATCGGCATGGCATCTCTCCTGCGAAGAGGCTCGTTTTACTTAAGCTTCGTGGAGGTGCACTTCAACGCGAACCGTGTGTCGTCGCGGGTCAGCATCCGCGCCTCAAGCCACTCCTCTCCGAGCTTTGCAAGTTTCTCCCTGAGCCGCGTGGTCTTCGTGGCGAGCGCCTCCGATGGCTCCTGCCGATCGGCCGTGTCAGGCTGGCTCAGATAGCGGGCAACGCTCTCCTCGAGCTTGCCCGGCGTCTCTCGACCTTCGCGCGGCTTCGGTCGCGATTGTTCACCGCTTTGAACTTGCTGCCGTCGATAGCAATGCTGGCCTTCGCAAGCACTCTCTTACCGATCGGCCGCCGTCTCGTAGCCGACTCAACTCTGCGCCATCCCCTCGTAACTTGCTTCGAGCGAAAACGCTGCCTCTGCCATCCGGCGTGCGAGCAGATACCGCTGTCAAATCGGCCTCTCTTGGCGGGCTCGGCGGGTTGAACTTCCGAAGCCTCACAGACGCAGGCTTTTCCCTTCCGCGTAGTCCAGCACGATGCTACCGTTCGTTCCAATGTCCGGTCGTCCGACAAATGCCGGCAAAGAGGGAGGAACTCGGTGCAGAATATGCAGAATTTGAAGATCGCCGGGCCAGGCAGGGCCGGGACCGAGAGCTTCTGGCCGACTGGCTGGTGGTCGATCGTCGATTTCAAGATCGGCATCGTTCCATTGCCGGTCTTCGTGATTTTACTTGTGCTGATAGCCCTCTATGCGCTTACGGGAAACGTGCCTTCTGACATTTTGATGGCCATAGTCTTACTGTCGATGGGCGGCTTCGCCTGCGCCGAACTCGGCAAGCGCATCCCAATTATCCGCAACATCGGCGCCGCCGCGATTTTCGCCACCTTCATCCCCTCGTTCCTCGCCTTTTATCATCTGTTGCCGAATTCCGTCCTTGGCTCGGTGACGCAGTTCACCAAGAACTCCAATTTCCTTTATCTGTTCATCTCCTGCGTCATCGTCGGCAGCATCCTCGGCATGGATCGCGGCGTCCTCATCAAGGGCTTTCTAAAGATTTTCGTCCCGCTGGTTGCCGGGTCGATCGCCGGTGGGATCGTCGGCACCATCGTCGGGATTCTCCTGGGCCTCGGGGTCTTTCACACCTTCTTCTTTGTCGTCGTGCCGATCATGGCAGGCGGTATCGGTGAAGGAGCGATTCCTTTGTCGATCGGCTACGCGCAAATCCTGCATCAGTCCCAAGGCGATTTGTTCGCGCAGGTGCTTCCGCCGGTCATGCTCGGTAGTCTTACGGCCATTCTACTTGCCGGAACTCTCAATTATGTCGGCAAGAAATTTCCGCAGCTAACTGGTGAAGGCAGCTTGCAACCGGGCGGGCACGATGAGTTCCTACGGGAAGAGGAGGATCATCGCGGTCAGGTGGACGTAACGACGATCGCCGCAGCCGTCGTTACCGCCGTGACGCTTTATCTGATCGGCGCGCTGACACAGCGTCTCTTCAGCTTTCCGGCACCCGTGGCGAT
>JASHUO010000546.1 GCA_030039975.1 Alphaproteobacteria bacterium | reverse complement strand
GGGAAATTGGGGCGAGTGACCGGATTCGAACCGGCGACATCCAGAATCACAATCTGGCGCTCTAACCAACTGAGCTACACCCGCCGTCGAGCGTGCTCCTACCGCGCCGGGACGGGCGGCGTCAAGCGCCGGGGGATTGCGGACGCCGCAGGGAATTGGCAGGGTCAAGGGCGGTAGCGCCAGGAGGAGAGCCGTGCCGCATCGCCGAGGCGTGCCTCAATGATGCGCAACGCCGACGAACTGGCGCTGCTGACGCCGGCGGAAATGGGCGCGGCCGACCGCGCCGCCACGGCTTCCGGCATCCCCGGGATCACGCTGATGGCAACCGCCGGCCGCGCCGTCGCCGAGACCGTGCTCGGGCGCTGGTCGCCGGTGACGGTCGCGGTGCTGTGCGGGCCCGGCAACAATGGCGGCGACGGCTTCGTCGCCGCGCGCCATCTCGTCGAGGCCGGCTGGCCGGTGCGGCTGGGTCTGCTCGGCGAGCGCGACGCGCTCCGCGGCGAGGCGGCGCATCACGCCGCGCTCTGGCGCGGGCCGGTCGAGAGGTTGCGTCCGGCGCTGCTCGACGGCGCGGGTCTTGTCATCGATGCGATCTTCGGCGCCGGCCTGGCGCGCGATGTCGAGGGCGTGGCGCGGACGATGATCGAGGCGATGGCGGCGGCAAAGCTGCCGATCGTTGCCGTTGACGTGCCGAGCGGGCTCGACGGCGCCACCGGCGCGGTGCGCGGCGCCGCGGCCCCCGCCGCGGTCACCGTCACCTTCTTCCGCAAGAAGCCCGGGCATTTGCTGCTGCCGGGCCGCGTCCTCTGCGGCGAGCTGGTATTGGCCGATATCGGCATTCCGGCGCGCGTGCTGGCGCCGATCGCGCCCAAGACGCATGAGAACGATCCCGCGCTCTGGCGCGCGGCCTATCCCTGGCCGCGCATCGACGGCCATAAATATGTGCGCGGCCATGCGCTCATCGCCGGCGGCGCGGAGATGACGGGTGCGGCGCGGCTCGCCTCGCGCGCGGCGCTGCGCATCGGAGCGGGCCTCGTCACCCTCGCCGCGCCGGTCGCGGCCTGGCCGGTCTATGCGGCATCGCTGACCGGCGTCATCGTGCGGCGGCTCGCCGATAGCGACGGCTTTGCCGAGTTGCTCGCCGATGCGCGGCGGAACGCCATCCTCGTCGGCCCGGGGGCGGGCGTCTCGCCCGCAACCCGACAGGCGACGCTCGCGGCACTCGCCACCCGGCGCAGCGTTGTGCTCGATGCCGACGCCCTCACCGCTTTCGCCGAGAAGCCGGAGGAGCTGTTCGGCGCCGTCGCCGGGCCGGTGGTGATGACGCCGCATGAGGGCGAGTTCCGCCGCCTCTTCCAGCTGGAGGGCGACAAGCTCGCGCGAGCCCGGGAAGCGGCCAAGCGGAGCCGCGCGGTGGTGCTGCTCAAAGGCGCCGATACGGTGATCGCCGCGCCCGATGGCCGCGCCGTCATCAACGCCAACGCCCCGCCCGAGCTGGCCACCGCCGGAAGCGGCGATGTGCTGAGCGGGCTGGTGACCGGACTCCTGGCCCAGGGGCTCGATCCCTTCCACGCCGCTGCCGCCGCATGCTGGCTCCATGGCGACGCCGCCGCCGCCTTCGGCCCCGGGCTCATCGCCGAGGATATCGTCGACGCCCTCCCGGGGGCGCTCCGCCGGCTCAAAGCGGGGTGACACCTGGCGAGATCCCTATTTATCCCCCTCATCTCCCTTGATCCCCCTTATCCCCTGTTCCCAATTTCTTTCATGCGAAGTGAATAACCGTCCGTCATTTGTTTGCGTTTTTTTGACAGTGCAATGTCATGAGATTGCTATGGCCGCGCGCGGTCTTGCCAGCGGGCGAGCCGGATTGTATCCGAGGGGGCCATGAGCGAGCGCAACAGCTTTCTTGATACCGTCGTCGACCGCACGCTGGGCAATCTGCGCTCGTTGCGTACCGCCTGGCGCGACATTGCCGCCCAGGCGCGCGGCGCGATCAGCGGCGCGCCGCGGCCGGAATTGTCGCGCGATGACGCCGAGCGGCTGCGCAAGCAGCTGCGCGATTGCCTCGACGACCGCGGCGGCGTGGTGCGGAGCCGCGCGCGAGCAGCCGATCTCGGCCGCACCTATCTGGCGCTCAACGGCACCGGGCGTGAACGCTTTCTCAAGCTGCTTGCGGCGGAATTCGACATCGATCATCAGGCGGTGGCCGGGCTCGGCGAGCGGCTGGTGCGTGCCAACGAGAATGCCGAACGGCGCAAGATCGAGCGCGAGCTGCGCGTTGCGCTCGAGCCGCCGCGCATCAAGCTGCTGACGCATTTCAATGCCCTGCCCGAGGGGGTGAAGTTCCTCGTCGACATGCGCGCCGAGCTGATCTCCCTCGCCGCTCACGACGCGCTGCTGGCCGGGCTCGAGCGCGATTTGAAGGGACTGCTGGCGAGCTGGTTCGATGTCGGCTTTCTCGCGCTCACCCGCATCACCTGGGATGCCCCGGCCGCGCTGCTCGAGAAGCTCATCGTCTATGAGGCGGTGCACGAGATCCGCAGCTGGACCGATCTGAAGAACCGGCTCGAGGCCGACCGGCGCTGTTTTGCCTATTTCCACCCGCGCATGCCCGAGGAGCCGCTCATCTTTGTCGAGGTCGCGCTGGTCGGCGGCATGTCGGACAATGTGCAGTCGCTGCTCGACGAGGCGGCGCCGGTGGGCGATCCCGCCGAGGCCGACACGGCGATCTTCTATTCGATCTCCAACTGCCAGCGCGGGCTCGCCGGCATCAGCCTCGGCGATTTCCTGATCAAGCGCGTCGTCGACAGCCTCGCCGCCGAGCTGCCGCATCTCAAGACCTACGCCACCCTCTCGCCGGTCCCGGGGTTCCGCGCCTGGCTCGACCAGCGCATCCTGGAGGAGGGGGAGGGGCTGCTGACCGCTGCCGAGCGCAAGGCGATGCAGCAGCTCCTGCCGGCGGAGCTCGCGACGCAAGGTCTGGGCGAGCTGCTGTCGCGGCCGCGCTGGCATGCCGAGGAGCCGGTCGCCCAGGTGCTGAAGGCGCCGTTGCTGCGGCTCGCCGCCCGCTACCTCATGACCGAAAAGACGCCGCGCGGCCGCGCCCTTGACCCGGTAGCGCATTTCCACCTGACCAACGGCGCCCGGATGGAGCGGCTCAACTGGCTCGCCGACCTCTCCGCCAAGGGGCTGCAGCAATCGGCCGGGATGATGATCAACTACCTGTACCGGCAAGCCGAGATCGAGGGGAATCACGAGGCCTACACCGGAGAGGGGCAGGTCGCGGCCTCGGCGGCGATGGCCAGGTTGATCAAGAGCTGACTTACTCAACGGGATCGACGATTCGCCGGAAAATCTTGCCAGAAAAGGATAAAATCCCGCGCGAAAGGGCAGTTTTTTGTTCTTGATTAACTTTTACCCCCTAGCGTCAGCGTTGAATTCCAGCTGAGGCCGCAGGGCAGCGATGTCGATCTTCAACCTCTGGGGGAGCAAGGGCGAATCCCAGGCCACGGTCGAGCCCGGCAACCGGTTCTGCCGGAGGCGGCGGGACCATGTGACCGAGACCGCAACGGTGCTCGAGCTCAGACCTGATCCCTTCGGCATCCCCCACGTCCATTTCACCCTGGCCTTCGAGCAGCCCTCCCAAGGCTCCGTCTACGAAGGCCTCCGCGTCCTCGCCCTCCGCACCTTTGTCGACGCTTATCCCGAACGCGTAGCCTAGGCGAACTCTAGGCGAACGCCGCAGGCGTTCGTCCGCAGCGGCGTCAGCACTAGGCGAACGCGATAGCGTTCGTCCGCGGCGGCGTCAGCGGTTGCGCAGCAACCGCGAGAGCCGCACCTCTCCGACTTGAGCAACCGCGAGAGTCGCACCCTTCCAGCTAGCCTCCGATCCCCTCACCCTCCCGCCGCTTCGCGGCGGGCCCCTCCCTCTCCCACAAGGGGAGAGGGGAAGCCATTCTCCGGGAGGTCTCTGCACCTTATATTCACGATCTGTATCCGGCCCCTCCAGGAGCCCATCATGGCTGCACCCGCTGCAGTGTCCCGTCCGGCGCCGCTCGCCAAAGCCGATCGGCTGCGCCTGCTCCAGGAGCTCGAGCGCAAGGTGCTGTGGCTCTCATCATGGATGATCCACAACGCCAACCACCTCCGGCCGAGCCGCGACGGGCTCAAGGTCGGCGGCCACCAGGCGTCGAGCGCGTCCTGCGTCACCTTGCTGACGGCGCTCTATCTCGACGTGCTGCGCGCCGCGGATCGCGTCGCGGTGAAGCCGCATGCGAGCCCGGTCTATCACGCCTTGGCTTATCTGCTCGGCCGCCAGACGCTCGACAAGCTGCAGAACTTCCGGGCGCTGGGCGGCGCGCAATCCTATCCGTCCCGCACCAAGGACGGCAGCGATGTCGATTTCTCGACCGGCTCGGTCGGCCTCGGCGTCGCCATGACCAGTTTCGCCGCGCTGGTGCAAGACTATGTCCGGCTCAAGGGCATGCTGCCGGAGACGCAGCCGGGCGGGCGCATGGTGGCCGTGGTCGGCGATGCCGAGCTCGACGAGGGTAATGTCTTCGAGGCGATGCTCGAAGGCTGGAAGCACGATGTCCGCAACCTCTGGTGGGTGATCGACTACAACCGCCAGAGCCTCGATGCGGTGGTGAGCGACCGGCTGTTCAACCGCATCGACTCGCTGTTCAACGCCATGGGCTGGCGCGTCGTCACGCTCAAATACGGCAAGAAGCTCGAAGCGGTGTTTGCCGGTCCCGACGGCGCGGCGCTGCGCGACTGGATCGACGCCTGCCCCAACTCGCTCTATTCGGCGCTCGTGTTCAAGGGCGGCGAGGGCTGGCGAAAGCATCTCGAAGGTGATCTCGGCCATCTCGCCGGCATCCGCGCCTTCCTCGCGGCGCATGACGATGCCAGCCTCAACGCGGTGATGACCAACCTTGCCGGGCACGATATGGAGACGGTGCTCGATGCCTT
>JASHUO010000545.1 GCA_030039975.1 Alphaproteobacteria bacterium | reverse complement strand
ATAGCCCCAGAGGAACTGCGCGAGCCGCTCGAGCCCGTCCTCCGAAACGGGGATTGCGTAGACGTTTGCGGAGCCGAAGAAAGAACTCGGCCGGCGCTTGCGTCAGGGGAATCACGAGAACGACGGAGGGACCGGGAAAGCCCGCCGCGAGGAAATCGCCCAGCCCCGGATTCGGTGCCATGTAATAGTCGCGCTGGCCCCAGCCGAAGACGACATAGCGCGCGCCGGGCATCGCGTCGCGCAGCGCCGTTAATGGTCCCGACATCGCCGCTGCGGGCAGGCCGATCTCCGTATGCCAACCGCCGGCGATGACATAGAGCGTCTCGCGCTTCGGCGCGTTGCCGGCATAGGGCTCGACTGGCGACCAGGCGCAGCCTGAGACGCTGCAGCAGAGGAGAAGCAGAGCGAGCGCGGCGACGCCCCTCTTCGCGCCGATGCGGAACTCCCGTCGCCGCACCGGCGCGCCGGATCAGCGCCGCGGATCGGCGTCGAGGCGGACGGCGATTCCGTCAAGGCCGTGCCCCGCCGCGGGATAGCGCTCCAGCACCAGCGGATCGTGGCCGGGAATGATGTGCGCCGGCGAGCTCGCGAGCTTGGCCAGCGTGCGATGGCCTTCCATCATCTCGGCGACGTTGTAGACGGTGACGTAGGGGCGCTGCTCTTCGATATTGGCGTAGAGATGCGCCGCATCGGCGGCCAGCACCAGCCAACCGCGCCGCGTCCATACGCGCAGCGCCTGCAGCCCCATGGTATGGCCGCCGATGAAATGGACGCTGAGCCCCGGCGCCACCTCCTCGGCTCCGTCATGAAAGCACAGCTTGCCGGCGAAGAGCCGCCGCACCATCGCCGCCACGTCCTCCACCTCGAAGGAGCTGCGCAGGGCGCCATGGCACATCGAGCGCCCGGTGCAGTACTGCATCTCCTTGTCCTGGATGTGATAGCGCGCCTTGGGGAAGAGGTCGTGATTGCCGGCATGGTCGTAATGCATGTGGCTGATGAAGACATCCTCCACTGCGGCGAGGTCGATGCCGATCATCTTGAGCCCGTCGCCGGGCGAGCGGATCAGCATGCGCTTGCGTTTGCGCGCCTGCGCCTCGTCGAAGCCGGTATCGAGGATGTAGGTCTTGCCGCCGCCGCGGATCGCCCAGACGAAATAATCGATGGGCATCGGCCCGTCATGCGGATCGCCGCCGAGGAAATTGGCGCTCGCCCGGCGCTCATGGCGCGCATATTTGACGGCATAGACCTCGTAGACCGGCGTCTCAGCCATGCTTCCCCCCTTGGATGCCTTAACTGACAACTGATAACTGACAACTACTTCTTGGCCGCCACCCAGATCGGCTTCGCCTGTGCCTGATCGGTCGGATACACCGTGACCGGCATGCCCTTCTGCCACTGCACGATGACCAGCGGCGCATCGACGCGGCGGCCTTTCTCGTCGAATTTGACGCGGCCGCCGGCGAAGAACTTGGCGGAGCTTTCGGTTGTGTCCATGCGGTGGATCGCGTCCGCGACCTTGCGCCGGTCGGCGACGCCGGCCATCTCCAGCGCGTCCTTCAGGATCCAGAAATGACCATAGGCGCAGAGGCTGTCCTGGCCGAGCCAAGGCTCGCCGGTGCGCTTCTTGTAGCGTTGGATGAGATCGGTCTGGTCCTTGGTGCTCCAATTGGCGAGCGTCACCAGCACATCCTCGAGCGGCTCCGGCCCCGCCACCTTGAGCAGCTCGGGCGTGGCGAGATGCGCGCCATTGCCGACCACCGGCAGCGTGCTGGCGGGAATGCCCATCTCCATCATTTTCTGCAGCAGCAGGCTGTCATCGGGCACCGCCGTCGGCACGAGGAAGAGGAAATCAGGACGCAGCGCGCGCACCTTGGCGATGAGCGGTGTCGCATCCGAAAGCGGCGGGGTGAAGGTCTCCTGCGTCAGCAGCTTGAGGCCGGCCTTCTCGAGCCCGCCATTGATCATCGGCTTGACGAAGCTCACCGGCGCTGCGGTGTTGTCCATGACGATCGCGGTCGTCGCCGGCTTCTTCTCGCCCGCCGCTTCGGCCAGCGTCAGGATGGTTGGCAGCGCCAGCTCCGCCTGGCGGTCGCCGGTGGCCGAGGTCTGGAAGACATAGTGGAAGCCGCGATTGGTGATGGCGTCGGAATAGGACAGCGTCAGCCAGGGAATCTGCGCGCGCTCCGTCACCTCGGTCACCGCCAGGGTGAAGGTGCTGAGCCAGGCGCCGACGCCGCCGACGAGATCGGGCTCTTGCGCGACCAGGCGCTGCGCCGCGTCCTTGGCCTTCTCCGCCGTGTCGCCGGTATCGGCGATGATGAGCTTCAGCTTGGCGCCGCCCAGCGCCTTGATGCCGCCCGCCGCGTTGATGTCGTCGATCGCCATCTCCGCGCCTTCGCGCTCCAACAGGCCCTGGCGCGCCCAAGGCCCGGACAGCGGCACGATCAGCGCCACTTTGATCTCTTTGGCTTGCGCCCGCGCCCCGATCGGCAGCGCCGCCAAAGCCGCCGCGCCGAGCAGCGCTTGCGAAAGGGTTCTCCGCTTGATCATGATGGTTTCCTCCCCGTTTTGCTTTGGGTCACATGCCGAGATAGACCGTTCGGATGCGGTCATCCGCCATCAAGGCCGCGCTCGCGCCCGCGAGCACCACGCGCCCGGTTTCGAGAACATAGCCGAAATCGCAGGATTGGACCGCTTCGGCGACGCGTTGCTCGACCAGCAGAATGGTCAATCCGTCCTGCCGGTGCAGCTCGTCGATGCGCTCGAAGATCGCATCGGCCACCGCCGGCGCGAGCCCCATCGACGGCTCGTCGAGCATCAACAGCCGCGGCCCCGAGGCGATGCCGCGGCCGATCGCCAGCATCTGCTGCTCGCCGCCGGAGAGCGTGCCGGCGAGCTGATGCCGCCGCTCCTGCAGCACGGGAAAGAGCGCGAAGATGCGCTCGAAATCGGCGCGATGCCCGCGCGCTCTGCCGCCATAGGCGCCCAGCTCCAGATTCTCCATCACGCTGAGCGAGGCGAAAACCTGGCGTCCCTCCGGCACATGGGCGATGCCGAGATGGGCGCGCGCCGGCGGCGGCAGGCGCAGCAGATCCTGCCCCTCATAGCGGATCTGCCCGCCGGCCGGCGGCACCGTGCCGGAGATCGCCTTGAACAGCGTCGTCTTGCCGGCGCCGTTGGGGCCGACGATGGCGACGAACTGCCCGGCCTCGACCTTGAGCGAGACCTCGGACAAAGCGTGCAGACCGCCATAGGTGACGCTGAGGCCGTCGATCTCAAGCACGGCTCGCCGCCCATTTCTTGCCGAGATAGGCCTCGACCACCGCCGCATCGGTGGTCACCTCGCGCGGGCTGCCCGAGGCGAGCACGCGGCCATGGTCGAGCACGACGAAGCGATGGGCGAGCCGCACCATCGCGCCCATGGTGTGCTCGATGATGACGATGGTAAGCCCGGCGGCGGAGAGGGCGCGGATCACCGCTAGCAATTCCTCGACCGCGCCGGCGCCGAGCCCCGCCAGCGGCTCGTCCATGAGCAGGAGTTGCGGCTTTCCCGCCAACGCGCGCGCCAGCTCCATCAGCCGGAGATCGCGGTTGCTGAGCCCGCCGGCGATCTCGCCGGCGCGCGCCGAGAGGCCGACGCGAGTGAGCGCATCGCTTGCCGCCGCCACCGCGTCGGCGTCGTCCTTGGCCGCGACATAGGCGCCGACGAGAACGTTCTCCAGCACCGTCATGCGCTGAAAGGCACGCACCACTTGAAAGGTGCGGCCGATGCCGAGGCGGCAGACGCGGTTGGGCTTGCGGCTGCCGAGCTCCTCGCCGGCGAAATGGACGCTGCCGCGGTCCTTGCGCAGAAAGCCGTTGAGCAGGTTGAACAGCGTCGTCTTGCCGGCGCCGTTGGGGCCGATGATGCCGAG
>JASHUO010000544.1 GCA_030039975.1 Alphaproteobacteria bacterium | reverse complement strand
GGATTGGTGCCTCTGCAGGCGTAAGGTTTCTCCGCGATCGCAAAGCCGTCATGAATCGCCTGGGGAATGGAATGCCCGGCCACCGAGCTGCGCAGCAGCGCCGCGGCGGCGAAGTTGGCCAAGTCACGAGCGCTCGACTTCAACGCGCCGGCCGGCGCCCAGATCGGTACCGGATTCGACGATGCGGCGCCCGGGTCTATCAGGACGGTGAGCGGGTCCACATACTGCGTGCCGCCATTCGTGACATCGATGGCCACCACCATGCCATGCGTGAGATGGGCGGTCGCCTGTGCCGGCTGCCCACCCGAAAGCTGCCCGCCGCTGATCGTTATCGTTGGCGCGGTTTGATATTTGACGCCGCCTGAGTCGAGGCGTATCGCGACCACGCTGCCCCCTTGGATCACCGCCACGGCATGTGCTGGCGTCGTTGGATTGCCGCCGCTGAACTCTACCTGCGGCGGAGGGAGGTAGCCCTGACCGGAACTGGCGACGCACTCCGTCACCTCGGGGTTTGCCGGGCAAATCGCCGAAACCTTGCCGGCCGAAACGGTCGCGAGGGCGGCCGCGCCTTGCCCGCCACCGCCGATGATCTGCACGGAAGGCGCCGCCTCGTACGCCGCGCCGTTGCTGACGAGCTTGAAGCCGGTGATCGCGCCCGAAGCGTCAACCACGGCGGTGGCCAAGGCTTGCTGGTATCCCTGGGCGAGCCGTGGGGCCTGGGAAGAGGGCGGCTCCAACGAGGTTTCCCGCATCGACAGCGGCTGCAGGAGCTCTTGCCGAAGCAGCGTTTCCCATCCGGTGAGAGCCGAGTTGTCCAGCGGCGTGTTGGGATTGCTGCCGAGCAAGAGGCCGATCAAGCCGGTCGAAAAATCCGAGTAGAAATAGGGAAACGGCGGCTCGGTGATGGCCGGGGGCGTGAGCTGGTCTTGCGGCGCGTCGTTGCGAAAGAAGGTGGCAAAGTCGCTGGCGTCGTATTCAGTGATCGTCGGCCGATCGGTTTGGCGGCAGCCGGTTTGTTGCGGGGTTTCAGAGCCGGAACAGAGCGGCGAATAGGTCGGATATCCCGCCGTAAATGATCCGAGCTGCTGCAGCGTCACTTGCGGCCCGGCACCGGGCAGCGCGCCCAGCTGCGCACGATAGTCCGCGAGCGGCGCGCTCAGCAGGGACGGATTTGCGGCGACCGCTTGGCCGAGCAGATTGGTCGTGAACACCTTGGTGACGGAGCCGATTTGAAAGATCGTCCTCGCGGTTGGCGGCGCTGCGGCAGCGACATCCGCGAGCCCATAGGCGAAGAACCTCGGCTCCTGACCGGGCAACAGCACCGCGACCTCGGCGCCGATCACAGTGCCATCCGAAACCGCGGACCCCGCGAAATTGTCGACGATCTGCTGCAGGTCGTCCGCTTGCGCTACGGCGCGCGCCGGAACGCCGATGGGACAGAAGGCCAGAAGAGCCAGGATCGCGCGCGACAGCGCCGATCGAGTCCGCTTTGCACGCCGTGCGATCCGATGGAAGCCCTGACACGTCATGACGTGCTACTCCCAGGCTCATTGAGCGGACTCAAGGATCGACTGGATCGAATGGCATGAAACCGTTGCAGATCGCTAAACGGCGCGCAAGCTACATGATTCCGTAACCAAATCCGGCGATGACCGCTTCACGGCAGGTTCTGCGGCATCTTCCCGCTTGGCGTCCGCTCACCCGGTTCGCTATATCCGTCGCGCAGAACCAAGAATTGAAGCTGGGAGAGACGATGCGCGGATTGATGATGGACCGCCCTTTGCTCATCGGGGCGCTCATTCAATATGCCGCCGAATATCACGGTGATACCGAAATCGTCAGCCGTACCACCGAAGGGCCGATCCACCGCTACAGCTATGTCGACGCCGAGCGACGCGCCCGGCAACTCGCCAAGGCGCTAAAGCGGCTGGGGGTCGAGAGGGGCGATCGCGTCGCGACCATCGCCTGGAACACTCACCGGCATTTCGAGCTCTATTTCGCCGTCTCCGGCATGGGCGCGGTCTGCCACACCATCAATCCGCGGCTCTTCGGCGAGCAGCTCCGCTACATCGTGAACCATGCCGAGGACAAGCTGCTGTTCCTCGACCTCACCTTCGTGCCGATTGCGGAAAAGATGGCCGCCGAATGGCCCGGCCTGCGGCACTACGTGATCATGACCGATCGCGCGCAGATGCCGGAGACGAGTCTTCCCGGTGCGCTCTGCTATGAGGATCTCGTCGGCGGCGAGAGCAGCGAATTCGTCTGGCCCGAGTTCGACGAAAACACCGCATCCTCGCTCTGCTACACCTCGGGTACCACCGGCAATCCCAAAGGCGCGCTCTACACCCATCGCTCGACGCTGCTGCACAGCTTCGCCGTTTGCTCGGCCAATGCCGTGGGCATCTCGATGCGCGATTCGATCCTGCCCGTGGTGCCGATGTTCCACGTCAACGCCTGGGGCATTCCTTACGCCGCGGCGATGTCGGGGGCGAAGCTGGTCTTTCCCGGCCCGAAGCTCGACGGCGCCAGCCTCCACGAGCTCTTCACCAGCGAGAAGGTGACGCTGTCATGCGGCGTGCCGACGGTGTGGCTCGGCCTGTTGCAGTATCTCGACCAGACGGGCAAGCGCCTCGATGGGCTGACGCGCGTCACCGTCGGCGGCTCGGCGGCGCCGCGGGCGATGATCGAAGCCTTCGAGGAGCGATACGGCGTCCAGTGCATCCATGGCTGGGGCATGACCGAGATGAGCCCGGTGGGGACGCTGGCCTTGCCCAAGGCAAAGCACCTCGATCGGCCGATGGCGGAGCAGCTCGCCATCAAGGCGCGGCAGGGCTTCCCGCTCTTTGGCATCGACATGAAGGTGGTGGCGCCGGATGGCCGGGTCCTGCCGCATGACGGCAAGTCGAGCGGCGAGCTTTATGTCCGCGGTCCCTGGATCATCGGCGCCTATTACGACGATGAGGAGGCGACGGCGGCGGCTTTCGACGCAGAAGGCTGGTTCCGCACCGGCGATGTCTGCGTCATCGATCCCGACGGCTACATGATCATCGTCGACCGCAGCAAGGATGTGATCAAGTCCGGCGGCGAGTGGATCAGCTCGATCGACCTCGAAAACGCCGCGATGGGGCATCCCGAGGTCGCGGAGGCGGCGGTGATCGGCCTGCCGCACCCCAAATGGGACGAGCGGCCGCTGCTTATTGTCGTGCCGAAGGCTGGGCACCAGCCGAGCAAGGAGTCGATCACCGCCTTTCTCGGCGACAAGATCGCCCGCTGGCAGCTGCCGGACGATGTCGTGTTCGTGGCGGAGCTGCCGCATGGCGGCACCGGCAAGGTGCTGAAGACGCGGCTGCGCGAGCAGTTCAGGGATTATCGCCTGCCGACGATCTGAACGGCAGGCGAGGGGAGGAAGGTCATGACAGGGCGGCTCGGCGGCAAGGCGGCGTTCATCACCGGCGGCGCCTCTGGGCTCGGGCGCGCGATGGCGGAGGCCTTCGCCGCCGAAGGGGCGAGCGTGGCGATCGCCGATATCGATCGTGGGCGCGGCGAAGCGGTGGCGCGCGGGATCGGCGCGCGGGCGATCTTCCTCGCCCATGATGTCACCGACGAAGAGCAATGGGTCGCCAACCTCGCCGCGGCGGCGAGCGCCTTTGGCCGCCT
>JASHUO010000543.1 GCA_030039975.1 Alphaproteobacteria bacterium | reverse complement strand
AAGCAGGGCCGGCAAATACTAGACCGAATCCCGGCGGGCCTATCGCCCCTTGCGCGCTTCGGCCGCAGCGCAAGCAAGGCTTTCGACGCGCAAAACGAGGTGGCAGGCGCACTGTCCTCTCGCTAGGTTGCGCCGCCATGGCGCAGAGCGGCAAGCTGACGCGGGAAACTGTCACGGAAGCGGAGCGGTCCTGGCGCCTGGCGCTGTGGGCGGTCTTCGCCGTGACACTGGTGCGGATCATCTGGCTCGGTCTGGGCCACGCCGACCTCTACCCGGATGAGGCGCAGTATTGGATCTGGTCGCTGCATCCGGCCTTCGGCTACTACTCGAAGCCGCCGATGGTCGCCTGGCTCATCGCGCTCACGACTCGTGTGTTCGGCGACAACGAGGCGGCGGTCCGGCTGGCGGCCCCGCTTCTCCATTTCGGCACGGCGCTGGTTCTCTACCAGCTGGCGCACCGGCTCTACGACGCACGCACCGCGCTCTGGTCGGCGATTGCCTATGCGACGCTGCCAGGCGTTTCCGTCTCGGCGGCGATCATGTCGACCGATGCGCCGCTGCTCTTTTGCTGGGCGGTGGCGCTCTATGCCTTCGTCCGGGCGCGCGAGCCCGGCGGCGGGCGCTGGTGGATCCTGGCCGGCATCGCCGCCGGCTTCGGCCTTCTCAGCAAATACGCCATGGCGTATTGGCTGATGTCGGCGCTGCTTTTCCTGCTGCTGTTCCGCGACGAGCGGCGCCATTTGAAGCGCTTCCTCGGCGCCGTCCTGCTTGCGCTCGTCATCTACGCGCCCAATTTCGCCTGGAACGCCGCGAACGGCTTCGTCAGCTATCTGCATACGCGCGACAACGCCGATCTCGGCGGCCCGCTCTTCCATCCCAAGATGTTCCTCGAGTTCCTGGGCTCGCAATTCGGCGTCTTCGGGCCGATCTTCTTCGCCGCGCTCATCGCGATGGTGGCGCTGGCGCGGCGAACCCTCAAGGACCGCCGCGCTGCGCTGCTCGCCTGCTTTGCGCTGCCAACCCTCGCCATCGTGGTGGTGGGCAGCCTTCTTTCGCGCGCCCAGCCCAACTGGTCGGCGCCGACCTACGTCTCGGCGACGGTGCTGGTGGTGGCATGGCTGCTGACGCAAGGCCGCGTCACGCTCATCGGCGTCTCGGTGGTGCTCAATATCGTCCTCGCCATCGCCATTTTCGGCGCGCATGACATTGCGCCGGCCTTCGGGGTCCAATTGCCGGTTCGCTACGACCCGCTGCATCGGTTGCGCGGCTGGAATATCCTGGGTCGCAGCGTCAGCGGGCTGCTGGCGAGCCATCCCGGCACCGTGCTCATGTCGGACGATCGCGAGGACCTGGCGGCGCTCATCTACTATGTCCGCCCGCATCCCTTCGACGCGCTGAAATGGAACGGCGACGGCGGCATTCACGACCAGTTCGACCTGACGGCCGAGCCGTCGCGCTATATCGGCGACAATTTCCTGCTCGTGGCGAAATCGTCGAGCAACGTGCAACGCATCCTTGAGCGCTTCAAGAGCGTCGAGCCGGTCGTGCAGCAGATCATGATCCCGCTCGACCGCCAGACCCTCAAGACCTACCGCATCTATTGGCTGGACGGCTTCGAGGGTTATCGCTCCGGCGACGCTAAAGGCTGAGCGCCGCCGCGCAGCAACCCGGCGCGGGCGAAGCCTCGCCAGATCGCCCAGGCCATGCCGCCGCCGAGCACCGCTCCGACCAGCACGTCGCTGAGATAATGCTCGGTGATGATGATGCGGCTCGCCGCTACCAGCAGCCCGGCGACGAGATAGAGCGGCAGCCCGCGTGGCCAGAGTAGAAAAAGTCCCACCACCAGCGCGCCCATGGTCGTGGCGTGACCGGAGGGAAACGACCAGTAATCGGCGTGCACCGCGCCCCAGCTGAAGCCGTAGATGCCGTCGGCGAACAGCAGCTTCGGGCGCGCACGGCCGAAGATCGGCTTCACGATGTCGGCGACGATGCCCGATCCCGCGACGGCGGCGAAAATGTAGAGCGCGCGATGCGCCCAGGCGACGAGTCGCTCGGCGCGGCGCCGGTCATGCGTCGCCGCAGCAAGGGCGCGCAGCCCGAGGAACAGCACGGCAGAGATGATGAGATAGCCTTTGCTCAGCCCGAATTGGGTGATGAACTGGAAGACCTGCCGCAGCCGGGGGTTGGCGTCGTGAAAGAACCCCGCGACGGGTCGATCGACGAAGGCAATCGAGAGCAGCACCAGGGCGACCAGCAGCAGGCCCGGCCAGGCAAGGCGGCGCGGCAGCGACAGCGCCGCAAGACGCGGGGCGAGGCGGTCATCGGCGATGATGGCGCGGTAGAGGAGCCAGCTCACCCCCGAGACGATGAAGCCGGAAAACACCACGTCGGAGAGGAAATGCCCGCCAGCGGCCATGCGCGCGAGACCGATCACCCCGCCCAGTGCGATGGCGCCGGTGGTGGCAATGCGGCGCGGCCGCGGCTCGGGAATGAGCAAGGCGAGGGAGACGAGATAGAAGCCGATCGCCGGATGCCCGGCCGGGAAGGAGCAGTTGCGCGGGCACTGATCGGCGGGTAGCGGCGCCGGGGTGAAGCGCTCGGCGCCGCCGAACTCCGTCACCTGCGCCGGCCGCGCGCGGCCCCAATGGTCCTTGAGTACGGTGTTGACCGCAAGGCCCGGGCCCAGCGCCAGGGCCAGCAGCAGAAAGACCGTGGCGCGGCCGTCGATGCGCCAGAGCGGCCGGCCGCGGAGACGGCCGAGGAGATAGAGCACCGGCACACCGGCGACGATCGCGTCGGTGAGGTAGGGCACGCCGACATAGATCGCGCGCACCGGCGCCCAATTGCCGAGGAAGAATCCCGCGCCCGGGCGATAGAACAGGCCGGCGGCCCAGAGATCGAGGCCCGGGAAGAGCAGGAAGATCGCCGCTGCCGCCGCCAGCGCCGCGGCATAAGCGGCGACGCCGCTTTTCATCAGGCGACCTCGGCGAAGCGCAGCGCGAGGCGATGGCGGATCTCCGCGGCGGCGCGCGCGGTATCGTCGAGCGGCGCATAGCGCCAGCTCTCGATCACTCCCGAAAACGGCCGGGTGATGCCGGCCTCGCGCATCGCCTGATGGAAGCGCTCGAATTTCTCCGAGCCGCCCTCGAGCTCGATGACATGCACCGGCTTGCCGCTCGCTGCCGCCTCGCTCACCATCGACACGGAATCGCCGGTCACCAGCACCGCATCGGCGAGGCCGAGCAGGCCGAAATAGGGATTGTCGCCGGTGCCGTCCCAGATATAGGCCGAACTCCCCGCCAGGCGCTCGCGCAGCAGCCTTTCCTTCTCGGCGCCGGTGCGGCGCGACGGGGTGACGGCGATGCCGTAGCCGGCGCGGGCGAGCGCGGCGAGCTGGTCGGCGAGCAAAGCGAGGCGTGCGGCGGTCAGGCGGTAGACGCGGTTGTCGCCCCCCAGCAACACCGCTACCAGCGGTCGCGGTAGCGGCGCAAATTGCGCCGCGAAGCGCCGGGCGCCTTCCGCCAGCTGCGCTTCGCTGACGCGGTGGATCGCGCCGAGGGTGCGCAGCACATTGTCGCCCGGCGCCGGATCATGCGCCGGCGCCACCATCAGATCGACCTCGCGCCGGGCAAAGCGGGGATCTTGAACCTGCACCCAGAAGACGCGGCCGCCGCTGGCGCGCTTCACCGCCAGCGCCGGCGCGGTTGCGAGTCGGCCGCAAGCGATCAGCACATCGGGCCAGGGCGGGTGAAGCCGGTCGCCTGAGGCGCCCAGCGCCGCCAGCGGCTGCAGCCAGAGATGCGGCGTCAGATGCCGCCACGGCGCCCGCACGGCGAGGCGCTTCTCGACAAAGGGGAAACCGAGCGCTTCGGCCAGCCCGATCACCTGGTTGGCCATGCCGATCTTGCCGTCATGCACCGCCCAGACGCTCGGCGCCGCCATTCCTGCCTCGCCCATTCCCGCTATGCGCCGGTGTTAGCCGCCTCTTGCCGGGGTTGCAAGCAATCGCACCCACTTGTCTTGCAATAATATTACCTTGTAATACCATGCCTGCCGCTCGTCGTGCCGCCCTGGGCAGTGCCGCCCTTCTCGAACGTAGCGCGACAGGACTACCCGCTTTCAGAGATTTGGGATGCGCCGCATCAAGCTCGACAAGATCGATCGACGGATTCTGCGCGACCTGCAGGACAACGGCCGCATGACCAATGTCGAGCTGGCGAAGCGCGCCGGGATTTCGGCGCCGCCTTGCCTCCGCCG
>JASHUO010000542.1 GCA_030039975.1 Alphaproteobacteria bacterium | reverse complement strand
CGACCGTATCGAGCTTACCGCGACCGGCGGCTATCAGAGCTTCGGCTTTGGCGCCAGCGCCACTGACGCCAATGGCTATTACGAGCCGGACAGCACCACGCATGAGACGCGGCTGCTGCTCGGCGCGTCGTATCATTTCTTCTGAGCACGGCTCTCAGGCGGGCAGCCGCTCGGCAAGGCGGCGATAGACCGCAGCGAGATCGGCAGGCGCCGCGCTTTCGAGCTCCGCCAGGAGCGCCGCCGCGGTCTTCCAATCCGCCGCCTGCGCCGCTTCGGCAAAGCGGCGATGGCGCTCGTGCAGCGCGAGGAAAGCCGCGCTCTCGCGGCGCGTCTCGTCGCCGACCAGGGCGAAGAGCTCGACCGACCGATCGTGCCCGCGCAGCTGAATCGCTTCGAGCGGCAGCGTCGCGAGCTCCGGCACGCGCGCCGCCGTCGCCGCGCCGAGCGCAATGCCGATGCCGAAGGTCTTCGTCTCGCTTTCGAGCCGCGCGGCGATGTTCACGGTGTCGCCGACGGCGGAATAATCGAAGCGATGGCGCGAGCCGAAATTTCCCACCGTGCACGGGCCGGTATTGATGCCGATGCCGCAATCGAGAGCGACGCCGCCGGTCACATCTTCTTCCGCATCGAGCCGCGCCAGCCCGGCGCGGATGGCGAGCGCAGCCCGGCAAGCGCGGCGGGCGTGGTCGGGCTGCTCCAGCGGCGCGTTCCAGAACGCCATCACGGCATCGCCCATATACTTGTCGACCGTGCCGCCCTGCGCCAGCACCGCTTCGGTGACCATGGCGAAAAAGGCGTTGACGAGCCGCGTCAGCGCGCGCGAATCGAGTCGCTCGGAGATGCCGCTGAAGCCGCGCAGATCGCAGAACATGACGGTGAGCTCGCGCTGCTCGCCGCCGAGCTGGGGCGGCAGCGAGCTTTGCGCCAGCTGCTCCACCATGCTGGGAGCGAGGTAGCGCTGAAAGGCCGCGCGGATGCGGCGATGCTCGCGGTCGAGCAGCCCGTAGCGATAGGTCGCCAGCAGCGTGAAGACGAGGAGGCTCGCGAGGCTCGGCACGGCGGCGGCGGACCAGATGCCGAACCGCACCAGCGCGAATTGGCCGAGTACCAGCCAGAGCGCCAACAGCGCCGCGGCGAGCAGCGCGGCGCGCGCGATCGAGAGGCGCGACAGCGCCAAGGCAACGACGAGCGCGAAGCCGATCATCCACGCGGCCTCGACCCAGGGCGCGTAGACCGGACGATGGAGCGAGCGCCCGCGGAGGATTGAATCGATCACGGTGGCGAGGCGCTCGACGCCGGGAAGCACGGCGGAGAAGGGCGTGCGAACGGCATCGGGAACGCCGGTGATCCGCGTGCCGATGAGCACGATGCGGTCCTTGAACATCGCCGGCGACACGGCGCCCGCCGCGACATCGGCGAAAGAGACGGTGGGAAACCTGCCGGGCGGCCCGAGATAATTCACCAGCAGGCGCATCGACGGATCGGTCGCCAGCAGATGATTGCCGAGCCACACGCCGCGTCCCAGCTCCGCCGTGACATCGGACCAGGCGAGGCGGCGATAGAGCTGCACTACGCGCAGCGCCATCGACGGGTAATAATCGAGATCGTGGCCGAGCACCGGATACTCGTAGCGTGGCGCGCCATCGACGTCATAGGCGATGGTGACGTGACCCAGCGCCGCTGCGGCTTCGCCCAACGGCGCCAGCGGCGCCAGCACCCCGGTGGGACGCAGCGGCGCGGGCTCGAAGAACGCGCCGCGCCGAAGCGAGGTAAACGCCGATCTGGCGATGTCATCCGGCAACGGACCGGCGCCGTCGCGGTCGAAGCGAAACGCGAAGGGCAGCACGACGGTTCCGGCGCGCCGCATCGCGCCGGCCAGCGCGCGATCGCCGCTTCCGCCCGCCTCATCGGGCTCGGTGAAGAGCAGATCGATGCCGATGACGCGTGCGCCGGCGGCGCCGAGGAAATTCACCGCATCGGCGAAACGCTGCCGCGGCAGCGGCCAGCGGCCGAACTTTGCGATGGTGTCATCATCGATGAGAACGAGGACGATGTCGTGCCCGGGCGAGAGCGGGCCGCGCAAACGGAAGCGCGTGTCCAGCGCGAAGAGCTCGAGCCGGCGCAGCCAAGGCAGGTCCGGCGCCATCACATGAAGAGCGGCGAAGACAAGCATCGCCAGCAGCGCCACGCCACACAGGGCGGCATCGCGCCGCCGCCGCGCGGCGCGCTCAGTTGAAGCTGGCGCGCGCCAAGACCGCGGCAAGGCGCTCACGACTCCAGGGATGGACGGGACCCGGCGCCTCGCCCATGGTGACATCGATGCCGTCGCCGGGCTTCTCGAGAAGGACGACGGCGTTTTGGTGCGCGCCGACGCCAGACACGGCAATGATGCCGCGGAGGATCGCGACGCTGGTGCGGCCCGGCACCACTTCCATCAGCCAGTCCGTGCCGCGCACCGCGGCGACCGCCGTCTCGGTCTCGATCTCGAACTCGCCGCCCGAGGTCGCGCGATTGACGAACAGTCGCAACACGCCCCGAAGCAGGCGGAAGCGGGTCGTCAGCCCGTTGCTGACGCTTTTGTATTGCGACAGCACGAGGCGGCTCTTCGCGCCGACGGAAACGATCGAGCCGTCATTCAACAGAATCTCGGCCTTGCCATCCTCGGCGATGATGGTATCGCCGAGATGAACCGGCTGACGCGGCGTCAGCGCCTGGTGCTCGCTGCCATTCTCGCGGAACACCGCGCCGCGTACGCCGATGACGGTTCCGATCAGCACGTCGGCGGCGCTGGCGCCTGCCGCCCAGAGCAGAAATGCGGCGGCGACGCACCACGGCACGTATGATCGCAGCCTCTGCATGTGCTCCCCTCCGCCTTGAACGCGGTAGGCCTCCGTAGCGCCGCGACCGCCGGCCGGGCTGTGCGCCTCATCACACGACAATGCGGGGAGACGCCGCTGGCGGCGGCAGGCGCGCCTGGCACGCGCGCGGCCTGGCTTTCACTCCTCCCGGCGCACCGGGAGGAAGTGAAAGCCGCAGAACGGTCAGTCCTTTACTGACCTCCCAGCGAGGCTGGGGAAACTGGTGGAGCCAGGGGGATTCGAACCCCCGACCTCCGCAATGCCATTGCGGCGCTCTCCCAACTGAGCTATGACCCCAGAAGGTCGCGGACCGGCAGTCTAGCGCCTGGCCGGCCGCCGCGGGAGCGGCAAGTTAGCGAGCGGCCGGGCTCGCCTGCAAGCGGAAAATCGCCGGCCTCAGCGCTCCTCTTCGTCCTCGACGTTCTCGATCACCTCGGCCATGTCATCCTCGTCCTCGCCGAGCTCCGAGGCGTCCTCGATCACCTCTTCCTCTTCTTCCTCCTCGCCCTCGGCCTCTTCGCCGCCTTCGACCGCGACCTCTTCGCCCTCCTCTTCGCCCTCGCCCTCCTCGGTGGCGAGATCCGACTCCAATTCCTCTTCGGCGATCGGCTCGATCGGCACTTCGGGCGCCGCCGGTGCCTTGGTGCGCCGCGTCTTCAGATTGGTGTCCACCTCAAAAGCGGCGCCGCATTTTGGACAGGTGATCGGGTCGCGATGCAGATCGTAATAGCGCGTGCCGCAACTCGGGCAGATGCGCTTCATTCCCCATTCCGGCTTAACCATGGACCGCCTCCGTGCTCCCGCGGTGGCCGGCCAATTGCCATGATCGCGCCACCGCTGTCAAAAGCAAAATCATCGACTACCCGTCTTTGCCTCGCCATTTCTGGCGCCGCCCCTTTGTGCTAGAGACTGCCCCACAGATGGCGAGAAACGCGTGACGCCCCTCAGCTCCGGCACGGCCGCCGCGCTCAACGGCCGATTGCGCGCACCCGGCGACAAATCGGTGTCGCACCGCGCGCTCATCCTGGCCGCGCTCGCGGTCGGGCGCACGCGCGTCACCGGCCTGCTCGAAGGCGAGGACGTCATGCGCACCGCCGCCGCCATGGGCGCGCTCGGTGCCGCCATTCGCCGCAGCGATGACGGCGCGTGGCTCATCGACGGTGTCGGCATTGGCGGGCTCGCCGAGGCCGAGGACGTGCTCGATCTCGGGAATTCCGGCACCGGCGCGCGCCTCCTCATGGGCGTGGTCGCGAGCCACGGCATCACCACCTTCTTCACCGGCGACGCCTCGCTGCGCCGGCGGCCGATGGCGCGCGTCGCCGAGCCGCTGCAGCGCCTGGGCGCGCGTATCATCGCGCGCGACGGCGGGCGCTTGCCGCTCGCGGTCATCGGCGCCGCCTCGCCACTCCCCATCACTTACCGCCTTCCCGTCCCCTCGGCGCAAGTGAAATCGGCCGTGCTGCTGGCGGGGCTGAACGCGCCCGGCGAGACCATTGTCATCGAGCCGCAGCCGACGCGCGATCATAGCGAGCGCATGCTGCGCCATTTCGGCGCGGCGCTCGCCATCGACGACGGGCCGAACGGCCGGCGCATCGCGCTCAAGGGGCAGCCCGAGCTGAAAGCGGCCGACCTCGCCGTTCCCGGTGATCCGTCCTCGGCTGCTTTCCCCGCCATTGCCGCGCTCCTCGTGCCGGGCTCCGAGGTGGTGATCGAGGGCGTCGGCGTCAACCCGCTGCGCACCGGGCTCCTCGACACGCTGACCGAGATGGGCGCCGAGCTTTCCCTCCTGCAGGAGCGGATCGAAGGCGGCGAGCCCGTCGCCGACCTGCGGCTCCGCAGCAGCGCGCTCCGCGGCGTCGCGGTGCCGGCCGAGCGCGCGCCGCGCATGATCGACGAGTATCCCGTGCTCGCCGTCGCCGCCGCCTTTGCCAAAGGCCGCACCGTCATGCACGGGCTCGGCGAGCTCAGGGTCAAGGAGAGCGACCGGCTCAGCGCGATCGCGCAAGGGCTTACCGCCTGCGGCGTTTCGGTCGCGGTCGAGGGGGACACGCTCGCCGTCGACGGGCTGGGTGCGCCGCCCGCGGGCGGCGCCGAGATCGCCGCCAAGCTCGACCACCGCATCGCCATGGCCTTTCTCGTGCTCGGCCTCGCGGCGCGCCGCCCGGTGCGCATCGATGACGGCGCCACCATCGCCACCAGCTTCCCCGGCTTCGTCGAGGCGATGAACGGCCTCGGCGCGACCATCGCGCCCGCCCCATGATCATCGCCGTCGACGGTCCCGCGGCCTCGGGCAAAGGCACGCTCGCCCGCCGCTTGGCGCAGCATTTCAATCTCGGCCATCTCGACACCGGGAAGCTCTACCGCGCAACGGCGCTGCGCGCGCTCGCAAGCGGCGGCGACCCGGCCGATCCGGCGGTGGCCGAAGCCGCGGCGAAAGCCGTGCGCGCCGCCGATCTCGGCGATCCCCGCCTCGCCGACGAGGCTGTCGCCCGGGGCGCCTCGGTGGTGGCGGCGATCCCTTCCGTCCGCCAGGCGCTGTTTGCCTTCCAGCGCGATTTCGCCCGGCATCCCCCGGGGGGTGCCGCCGGCGCGGTTCTCGACGGCCGCGACATCGGCACGGTCATCTGCCCCGATGCCGATGCCAAGCTCTTCATCACGGCCGGAATCGAGGCCAGGGCCGCCCGCCGCGTCAAGGAGTTGCGGGATAGCGGCAAGGCGGCTATATACGAGGCTGTCCTGCAGGACATGAAGGATCGTGACGCGCGCGACAGTCAGCGTCGGGCGGCGCCTATGGTGCCGGCCGACGATGCGTTCGTTCTCGACACGACCACGCTCGATGCCGATGCCGCCTTTGCCGCGGCGCTCGATTTCATCGGCCGGAAGCTCGCCGCCGCGCCCGCCAAAGGCTAGAGCGGCGCTCCTTCGCGACTGACGCAGGACAGGGGTCCATGCCGCCGCGCCCCAGCTCGCCGGCGGTCCGCCGCGCTTCGCCCGCTTCCCGGCAGCGCGGCGGCGAAACCAGGGAACAGTTGGAGACGCAATGGCCGTCGCTACCAGAACGAAGACCGATGCCGGCAAGGAGAGTTTTGCCGCGCTGCTCGACCAATCGCTCGGCGCCACCTCGGGGCTCGAGGGCACCGTCATCAAGGGCCTTGTGGTCGCTATCGAGAACGACACCGCGCTGATCGATGTCGGGCTCAAATCCGAGGGCCGCGTCCCGCTCAAGGAATTCGCCGCGCCGGGCCGGCCGGCCGAGATCAAGCCGGGCGATACCGTCGAGGTCTATCTCGAGCGGATGGAAGACAAGAACGGCGAGGCGCAGCTGTCGCGCGAGAAGGCGCGGCGCGAGGAGGCCTGGACCCAGCTCGAGCGGAGTTTCCAGGCGAATGAGCGCGTCACCGGCGTCATCTTCGGCCGCGTCAAGGGCGGCTTCACCGTCGATCTCAACGGCGCCGTCGCCTTCCTGCCGGGCAGCCAGGTCGATATCCGGCCGGTGCGCGACATCACCCCGCTACTGGGCAGCCCACAGCCCTTCCAGATCCTCAAGATGGACCGCTCGCGCGGCAACATCGTCGTCTCGCGCCGCGCCGTGCTCGAAGAGAGCCGCGCCGAAGCGCGCTCCGAGCTGGTGGCGAGCCTCAAGGAGGGCCAGATCCTCACCGGCGTGGTCAAGAACATCACTGATTACGGCGCCTTCGTCGATCTGGGCGGCGTCGACGGCCTGCTGCATGTCACCGACATCGCCTGGCGGCGCATCAACCATCCCTCCGAGGCGCTGCATATCGGCCAGACCGTCAAGGTGCAGGTGATCCGCTTCAACCCCGAGACGCAGCGCATCTCGCTCGGCATGAAGCAGCTCGAGGCCGATCCCTGGGAGGGCGTCGAGCTCAAATATCCGTCCGCCGCGCGCTTCAAAGGCCGCGTCACCAACATCACCGATTACGGCGCTTTCGTCGAACTTGAGCCCGGCGTCGAGGGCCTCGTCCATGTCTCGGAGATGAGCTGGACCAAGAAGAACGTGCATCCCGGCAAGATCGTCTCGACCAGCCAGGAGGTCGAGGTGATGGTACTCGACGTCGATCCGCAGAAGCGCCGTATCTCCTTGGGCTTGAAGCAATGCCTTGCCAATCCCTGGGAGAGCTTCGTCGAGAAGTACCCGGTCGGCACCGAACTCGAGGGCGAGGTCAAGAACATCACCGAGTTCGGCCTCTTCGTGGGCCTGCCCGGCGATATCGACGGCATGGTGCATCTCTCCGACCTCGACTGGAACCGTGCCGGCGAGGAAGCGATCAAGGACTACAACAAGGGCGATATGGTGAAGGTGCGCGTGCTCGACGTGGATGTCGAGAAGGAGCGCATCAGCCTTGGCATCAAGCAGCTGGCCAGCGATCCCTTCGAGTCCAGCCTTGCCAGCCTGAAGAAGGGCGATGTCGTCACCACCACGGTGACCGCGCTGACCGATAGCGGCATCGAGGTCACCGTCGGCGACGGGCTGCCCGGCTTCATTCGCAAAGCCGAGCTGTCGCGCGACCGCGCCGAGCAGCGTCCCGATCGCTTTGCCGTGGGTGAGAAGGTCGACGCCAAGATCACCGCGCTCGACCGCGCGACGCGCAAGCTCAGCCTGTCGATCAAGGCGCGCGAGGTCGAGGAAGAGAAAAAGGCGATGGCCGAGTATGGCTCTTCCGACAGCGGCGCGAGCCTCGGCGACATCCTCGGCGCCGCGCTCTCCCGTCGCGGCGAGAAGGAGAAGGAAGAGAAGTAGCTGTCAGCTTTCAGCCGCCAGCTCTCAGCAAGTTCTCAGTTATCAGCCGTCAGTTTTCAGTGGGCGGGAACGCCGCCCAACTGAGAACTGATAACTGAAGACTGACGACTCGGGCTGACGGCTGAAAGCTGTCAGCTGACAGCTGATTCTTGACGCTGGCTCAAGGGTTTG
>JASHUO010000541.1 GCA_030039975.1 Alphaproteobacteria bacterium | reverse complement strand
GTGCCCGCGCTCCATGACGCACCTCCGCACCGCAACCTCTAGAATATCCGGAAATCCGGTCTCAGGTCAAAGGCGCTTGCGCTCGGCGGGTCCCGGTCAGCCGACGACCCCCAGACCACGCAGCTCGGCGATCTTTTCCTCCGCGATGCCGAGGTCGCGCAAAATGGCGTCGCTGTGCTCGCCGACCATCGGCGCGGGCGCCGCTTCTGCCTTGTCCACGCCATCCATCCACAGCGGGCTGCTGACGGTGTAGCCATCGCCGAGCGGCACGATCACGCCATTCTCCCGCATTTGTCGATCGTCCAGCGCTTCGCCGGCCTGCGCGACCAGCGCCACCACCATGCCTTTCGACTCGAGAAGGCGCATCCATTCCGCGCCGTCGCGCTGCAGAAAGACCTCATCGAGCAGCGCCGACAAGGCGCTGGCGTGCTTGAGCCGCAGTGGACGATCGACGAAGCGCCGATCCTGGGCGAGGTCCGGCCGCCCGATGGTCTCGGCAAAAACCGGCCACAACCGCGCATCCTGCGTAACGCCGATGGCCAGAATGATCCAACGATCGTCACGGCAACGATAATGGTTCGACAGCGCGTTGAGGGTTTCCGTGCGCGGCGGCCGGGGAATGAAGCGAGCACCCTCGAGGCCGGCCTGTATGTAGCAGGCATTCGCCCAGGCGCCGCTCGCCATGAGCGACGTGCCGACATAGGCGCCTTTGCCGGTCCGCTCGCGCTGGAACAGCGCGGTGACAATGGCGCCATAGAGCGCGAGCGCCGTTGGATGGTCACCCATGCCGGGGATCGATCGCGACGGTAAGCTCGCGGCGTCGGGCCGTACTTGGTCCATCAAACCCGAGCGCGCCCACCATGCCGTCGAGTCAAAACCCGGCTTCCCTGCCTCGGCACCGCGCTCGCCATAGGCGGTGAGCGATGCATAGATGAGGCGTGCATTGATGTGCGCGAGCTGGTCGAAGGCGATGCCGAGACGGCGGCGAACCGGCGGTGGGTAGTTCGTGATGAACACATCGGCGCCGGCGATGAGAGCGTGCAGGATCTGGCGCGCTTCCGGATGCTTCAAATCGAGCGCCAGGCTGCGCTTGTTGCGATCATCGACGGTCCAGCAGTAGTTCTTGTCGCTGACCGGCATGCCCGGCTGAAAGGATACGGTTCGGTAAGTATCGCCCTCGCCGGGAGGCTCGATCTTGATCACGTCGGCGCCGAAATCGGCCATCATCGTGGCGGCGGCGGGTGCCGCGATGAAGCTCGCCGCGTCGATCACTTTCAGCCCGGAAAAGATACTTGGCATGTTGACCGAAATCCCCTGACGGTTCCCTGGCGCGCCGACAGGATAGCAAAGAAGCTGCGCGACGCGCGCGGATTTCTCTATACTGAGGGGAAAGACAAGGGAGGCGCGCCATGTCGAGCGCAGGGACGGAACCGCCGATCGAGCGCTGGGAAGTCATCGTCATCGGCGCCGGCCTGTCGGGCATGTATCAGCTCCATAAACTTCGCGAACTGGGCTTCCACGTACATGCCTATGAGGCCGGCGACGGCGTGGGCAGCACGTGGTACTGGAACCGCTATCCCGGCGCGCGCTTCGATTCAGAGAGCTGGACCTATGGTTTCTCGTTCTCGGAGGAGTTGTTGCGCCAATGGAACTGGGCGGAGCATTTCTCCGGCCAGCCGGAGAACCTCCGCTACTGCAACTTCGTCGCCGACATGTTCGACCTTCGTCGCGATATCACCTTCGGCGCCCGCGTGACATCGGCCGCCTGGGACGAAACCGCAAACGCGTGGGAGGCGCATTTCGCGGATGGCCGGCGCGCCAGCGCGCGTTATCTCATCACCGCGATCGGACCGTTATCGGCGCCGACCATGCCGGTCATCGCCGGGGTCGACGACTTCGAGGGCGAGGCCTGGCACACCGGTCTCTGGCCCGACCAGCCGGTAAGCTTTGCCGGAAAGCGCGTCGCCGTCATCGGCACCGGCGCTTCCGGCGTGCAGGCGATCACCGAAATTGCCAAGACCGTGGGTCACCTCACGGTCTTCCAACGCACGCCGAACTGGTGCGCACCGCTGCGCAACAGCCGCATCGATGCCGAGACGATGGATCGGATCCGCGCAGACTACGACACGATCTTCGCCCGCTGCCGCGACACCTATGGCTGCTTCATCCACGATGCCGATCCGCGGAACGCGCTCGAGGTGACGGCGGAGGAACGCGAAGCTTTCTTCGAGCAGCGCTACAACGAGCCGGGCTTCGCCTTCTGGCAGGGCAATTTCCGCGATGTGCTGATCAACAAGGCGGCGAACGAAGCCATGACCGCCTTCGCCGCGAAGAAGATCCGCGCGCGCGTCAAGGACCAGAAAGTGGCGGACAAGCTCATCCCCGCGGATCATGGCTTCGGCACGCGCCGTGTGCCTCTCGAGAGCGGCTATTACGAAGTGTTCAATCAGCCCAATGTCGGCCTCGTCGACCTCCGAGCGACGCCGATCGAGCGCATCACCGCCAAGGGCATCAAGACGACGGATGCCGAACGTTCCTTCGATATGATCATCTTCGCCACCGGGTTCGACGCGATCACCGGTGCCTTCGATCGCATCGACATCAGGGGGTGCGGCGGTGCGCGCCTCAAGGACAAATGGGCGGACGGTCCCAGAACCTATCTCGGCCTCCAGGTCGAAGGGTTCCCGAATATGCTGACCCTCGTCGGGCCGCACAACGCGGCGACCTTCTGCAACCTGCCGCGCTGCATCGAACAGAACGTCGAATGGGTCAGTGAGCTCCTATGCTATATGCGCGAGAGGGGCTTGACGCGGGTCGAGGCGACGGCGAGCGCCGAGGCGGCGTGGACAGCGCATGTGCACGAGACCGCTGCGCGGCTGCTCCTGATGCAGGTCGATTCCTGGATGACCGGCGTCAACAAGAACGTTGCCGGCCGGCAGAA
>JASHUO010000540.1 GCA_030039975.1 Alphaproteobacteria bacterium | reverse complement strand
GGATTGGTGGCGATGGTGTCGTCGCGCTCGAGCCCGCGCGTGTCGAGACGCTCGCCAAGCAGCAGAGCGCGGACGGGCATGGAGGTCGAGGGCGTGGGCGCATCCATGGCGCGGGCAGGGGTCCAAGCGGTCGGGAATGCCGGATATTGCCCCGCCGGCCGGCTGTGGACAACCCTTGCCGCTATGCTATGAATCGGCTTCGCGAACGCCGATCGCCAAGAAACTTATCCACAGCCAATTCACAAGACTTTTCTGCCGGAGGGCGGAGCCATGCTGGACCATCCCGGGAGCATCGCCTATCTGCGCCGCATGGCCGAGCAGTGCCGCGGCGCCGCCAGCGAAAAAAGCGGCAAGGAAGCCGAGGAGCTCGTCGACCTGGCCGAGCGCTGCGAGCAGCGCATCGCCGAGCGCGCACGCGTCAGTGAGGCACTCGCGGAAGAGGAGTAGTCTGGCGGCACGTAGAGTAAAGGGGATGACGGGAATTTTTGTTATCGCGCAGAAGGCGCGCTGATCTACATCCCCTATCCCCAATCATCCCCTTATCCCCCTTTCCCGGCCTAACTCCCGCGACGCTATTTCGCAGCGACGATCGGCTCGACGGAGGCTTCGTGGCCAAAGCCGGCCGGCGCATCGTCGCACCGCACGAAACTGAGCGAGAACACGGCGCCGCCGCCGTTGCGGTTCGCGACCGCGATCGCGCCTGAATGTGCTTCGACGATGCGCGAGACGATGGACAGGCCCAATCCGGCATGGCCGTGGCGCAAGCGGTCGCGGCGCCAGAAGCGGCGGAAAATCAGCTCGCGCTCGCTTTCCGGCACGCCCGGGCCGCAATCGAGGACGAGCACCATCCCGCTCTCCGTCACCTCGATCTCGACGGTGGTGCCGGCTTGTGCATGGCCGATGGCGTTTTCGGCGAGGTTGCGGATCGCCTGAAACAGCGTCTCGGTGTTGCCTCGGATCCAGACCGGGCTATTGACGCCGGTGAGCGCCACGCTTTTTCCCTGGGCGACGGCCAGGGGCGCGATGAAGGCGGCGACGTCGCCGGCGATGCTGTGGAGATCGGCGCGCTCGGCCGGGTCGACGACGAAGCTCTCGAGCTCGGCGATGTCGAGCAGCTGGCTGACGATGCGGCTCATGCCGTCGATGTCGCGGCGCAGCGCTTCGCCCATCGCCCGGTTCTCGAGCGTGTCGATGCGGGCGCGCAGGATGGCGAGCGGGGTGCGCAACTCATGCGCCGCATCGGCGGTGAAGTCGCGCTGGACGCGAAATCCTTGCTCGAGCCGGTCGAGCGCCTGATTGACCGCGTTCACCAGCGGCAGGATCTCGCGCGGCAGGTTGCGCGTCGGCAAGCGCACATCGGTGCGCGCCGGGCCGATCGTCTGCGCCGTCTCCGAGGCCTGCAGCACCGGCCGCAGCGCGCGGCGGAAGATGAAGATGTCGGTCATCAGCAGCGCCAGCAGGATCGGAATCGTGATCCAGCCGACGCGCGGGAAGAAATCGGCGACGATGTCGTCGATGAGAACGTCGCGATGCGCCAAGTCCTGGGCGACCTGGACCCACAGCGTCTTGCCGTCGACCGTCTCGGCGATGCTGGCGCCGTAGATGGGGGCGCCGGAACGCTCGGTCTCGAGAAACTCCTCGGGCGCGGCGCGGCGGTCCTTGGGAAAGATCGCCGCGTGATCGTCCAGCGACGAGAACAGCACGCGCCCGTCGCCATCGAGCACGGCATAGCCGTAGCGGCCATAGCTTTCGGAATAGAGCTCGCTCAGCCCGGCGGGGAGATCGAGGTGCCAGCGCCCGTCGGGCGCCAGCACCAGATATTGAGTGATGCTGTCGGCAAATTCCCGCAGCGCGCGGTGATGGAGATGGCTTGCCGTCGAGCTCAGCAGCCAATAGAGCGCCAGCGGCATCAAGATCGAGGTGACGCCGACGGCAACCATGTGCAGCCAGATGATGCGCGAGATGATCGAGCGGAAGCGGATCACGGCGCCTTGTCCTCGGCGATGAGGTAGCCCACGCCCCGGATGGTATGGATCTGCGCTCTGGCGCCGCTGTCGGCGAGCTGCTTGCGCAGGCGGTGCACATAGACCTCGACGGCATTCGAGCCGACCTCGCCGGAGAGGCCGAAGAGATGGTCCTCGACCAGCTTCTTCGAGACGACGCGCCCGGCCCGCCGCATCAGGATCTCGAGCAGCGCCACCTCGCGCAAGGAGAAGAGTTGCGGCACGTCGGCGACGATCACCTGCCGCGCCTCGGTGTCGAAGACGATATTGCCGACGCGCAGCGAGCGGCCGAGCAGCTCGCCCGGGCGGCGCAGCAGCGCCTGCAGCCGCGCCACCAGCTCCTCGAGCGCGAAGGGCTTGACCAGGTAGTCGTCGGCGCCGCTGCGCAGCCCGGTGACGCGGTCGCGCACGCCGCCCCGCGCGGTCAGCACCAGCACCGGGGTCGCGTCGGTCCGCGCGCGCAGCTCGCGCAGCAGTACGAGGCCGTCCTCGTCGGGGAGCCCGAGATCCAGCACCATGGCGGCGTAGCGCGTCGTCGCCAGCGCGTCGCGCGCATCCTGCGCCGTCCCGACGCAGTCCGCGGCGAGGCCCGCCGCGCTCAAACCCTTGGCCAGCAGCGTCGCGAGCTCCGCATTGTCTTCGACTACCAGCAATCGCATCGCCGCGCCCGGGATACCCCTAAATGTCGCGGAATTGTAGCATATAGGCCGGAAAGCGGTTGCTGTCCCATTATAGAGCGCCGGGAAAGGACTGTGTCAGCCCTGCGTAAGCTCGCTGCGGTATAGAAGGGCCGCCTCCCCGACCCGTCCGCGGGCCGGAGTGAGGCGTGTTGTCTTTATCAAGGGCTGGACTTCGTGGACGGTATGGAATCCTCGCCGCTGCGCAGCAAAGCGCGCGTTCTGTCGCGCCGAGCCCAGATCACCGGCCTGGTCGTTCTGGCCGCTTTGGCTGGGTTGGCGTTGCTGCTGGTGCCGCTGCTGCGCAGCGAGCTCGGCGCCCGCGAGGACGTCAAGGCGGAGCAACCGGCCCTGGCCCCGGGCAGCTTCCGGCCGACCGCGGCGCAATGGGCGACGCTCAAATTTGGTGCCGTGGAGCGGCTCATCTTCCGTCCGGAGCGGATCACCGACGGCAAGATCGCGATCGACGACGACCGGACGACGCCGGTCTTCTCGCCCTATTCCGGCCGTGTCACCCGGCTCTTCGCCAAGGCCGGCGATCACGTGGACAAAGGCGCGCCGCTGCTGGCGCTCGAGGCATCGGAATTCGTCCAGGGCCAGAACGACCTGATCGCCGCCGTCGCCGCGCTCAACACCGCGCACTCTCAGCTGAAGCTCGCCGCCATCAACGAGAAGCGCCAACACGAGCTCTACGACGCCAAAGCCGGCGCGCTCAAGGATTGGCAGCAGGCCCAGGCCGATCTCGATAGCGCCAAGAATACCGTGCGCTCGGCCGAGATCGCGCTCGCCGCCGTGCGCAACCGCTTGCACATCCTTGGCAAGAGCGATCGCGAGATCGACGACCTGGAGACGGCGAAGAAGATGGATCCCCAGGCCATCGTCACCGCGCCGATCGGCGGCACGGTAATTCAGCGCCAGGTCGGGCTCGGCCAGTATATCAACTCGACGGCCGCCGGCGCTTCGACCCCGGTCTTCTCGATCGGCGATCTCTCGGTGGTCTGGCTCGTCGCCAATGTGCGCGAGACCGATGCGCCGCTGATGCATGTCGGCGCGCCCGTCGATGTGCATGTGCTCGCCTATCCCGGCCGGGTCTTCAAGGCAAAGCTCACCTATGTCGCCCCCGCGATCGATGCCAACACTCATCGCCTGCCGGTGCGCGCCGAGGTCGAGAACGCCGACGGCGCTTTGAAGCCCGAAATGTTCGCGAGCTTCAGCATCATGACCGGCGATGCGGTGGCCGCGCCCGCCGTGCCGCAGGAGTCGGTCATCTACGAAGGCGACGTCGCCCATGTCTGGCTGGCGCATGACGACAAATCCTTGTCGCTGCGGCGGATCAGCACCGGCCGGACCGACGCCGACGGGATGGTCGAAGTGCTGGCCGGCCTGGAGCCCGGCGAGAAGGTGGTGACGAGCGGCTCGCTGTTCATCGACCGCGCCGCCCAGGGCGATTGATCGCGGGGACCCGGGCATGAGCGGCATCATCGCTTTCGCCCTCAAACAGCGGGTGCTGATGCTCGTCCTGCTGTTCTTCCTCTTCGCGGCGGGAATCGTCAGCTTCTTGAAGCTCAACATCGAGGCCTATCCCGACCCGGTGCCGCCGCTGGTCGAGGTGGTGACGCAAAGCGCCGGCCAATCCGCCGAGGAGATCGAGCGCTACATCACCATTCCGATCGAGATCCAGATGGCGGGCATTCCCCATGTCACCGCCGTCCGGACCATCTCGCTCTTCGGCCTGTCCGACGTGAAGATTCAGTTCACCTACGACTTCACCTATGACCAGGCGGAGCAGTGGGTGATCAACCGGCTCTCCCAGCTCTCGGCGCTGCCCAACGGCGCCCAGCCGCAGATCTCGCCGGAGAGCCCGATCGGCGAGATCTACCGCTACCGCGTGGTCGGGCCGCCGGGCTATTCCGTCACCGACCTCAAGACCATCCAGGATTGGATCCTGGAGCGCCGCTTCAAGGCGCTGCCGGGCGTCGTCGACGTCACCGGCTGGGGCGGCAAGACCAAGACCTACGACGTCACCGTCGATCTCGACAAGCTCGTCGATTACGGCCTCACTTTGCAGCAGGTACTGCAAGCGCTCAACAACAGCAACATCAATGTCGGCGGTCAGACCGTCAATTTCGGGCCGCAAGCGGCCATCGTGCGCGGCGTCGGCCTCATCGACTCGATGGACGACATTCGCAACACCATGCTGACCGCGAATAACGGCTCGCCGGTGCTGATCAAGGACATCGCGACCGTCACCGTCGGTCACGAGCCGCGGCTCGGCATCGCCGGGCAGGACAATGACGACGACATCGTTCAGGGCATCGTTCTGATGCGGCGCGGCGCCGAGAGCCTGCCGACCTTGCGCGGCGTCGAGGCCGAGGTCGAGAAGATCAACCACTCCGACATTTTGCCGCCCGGCGTCCACATCCAGAAGATTTACGACCGCACCGAGCTGATCAACGTCACCACGCATACCGTGCTGCACAACATGGTGCTCGGCATCCTGCTCATTTTCTTCGTGCAGTGGGCCTTCCTCGGCAATCTGCGCAGCGCCATCATCGTCGCCACCACCATCCCCTTCGCTCTGTTCTTCGCCATCACCATCCTGGTGCTGCGCGGCGAATCGGCCAACCTGTTGTCGGTCGGCGCGATCGATTTCGGCCTCATCGTCGACGCCACCGTGATCCTGGTCGAGAACGTCTATCGGCATCTCTCCGGCCATGTCGCCATGCGCGCCGAGCGCAGCCGACGGCTCGCGGTGGCCGCCGCGGCCGGACTCGGCGGCAAGCCCGGCATCGTCATGGTCGCGGCGGAGGAGGTCAGCCGGGCCATCTTCTTCTCCGCCGCGATCATCATCGCCGGTTTCGTGCCGCTGTTTACATTGTCCGGCGTCGAGGGACACATTTTCGGCCCGATGGCGCGCACGTATGCCTACGCGATTGCCGGCGGGCTCATCGCCACCTTCACCGTCTCGCCGGCGCTCAGCGCCTTGCTGCTGCCGCAGAAGGTGCGCGAGACCGAGACGATCATCGTCCGCGGCTTGCGCCATCTCTACCGTCCGGTGGTCCAATTCGCGCTCGCCAACCGCATCCTGACCTTGGGCGGCGCGGGGCTGCTGCTGGCGGTCGCGCTTCTTGCCGCGCACTCGCTCGGGCTCGAATTCCTGCCCAAGCTGGAGGAAGGCAATTTCTGGATCCGGGCGACCTTGCCGCCCTCGATCTCGCTCGAGGAAGGCAACGGCTATGTCAACCGCATGCGGCAGATCATCAAGAGCTTCCCCGAAGTGATCACCGTAGTCTCGCAGCATGGCCGTCCCGATGACGGCACCGACGCCACCGGCTTTTTCAATGCCGAGTTCTACGTGCCGCTGAAGCCGTTCGATACCTGGCCTGGCGGCATCGACAAGGCGAAGCTGACGCAACAGGTCAACGACGCGCTCACCGCCGCATTTCCCGGCGTCGATTTCAACTTCTCGCAGAACATCGAGGACAATGTCGAGGAGGCGGCCTCGGGCGTCAAGGGCGAGAACTCGGTCAAGCTCTTCGGCAACGATCTCGAGACGCTGGAGAAGACCGCCGACAAGATCAAGGACATCATGGCGACGGTGCCCGGCATCACCGATCTCGCCGTGTTCAATTCGCTGGGGCAGCCGACGGTCAAGATCGACATCGATCGCGCCAAGGCGGCGCGCTACGGCCTGGCGCCGGGCGATATCAACGCCACGGTCCAGGCGGCGATCGGCGGCCAGGCGGCAGGCAATCTCTACGAGCAGGGCAGCGACCGCAATTTTCCCATCGTCGTCCGCCTGGCGCCGAAATATCGCCAGAGCCTCGACGCCATTCGCCGCATCACCATCGGCGCGCAGAATCCGAGCGGCAACGGCATTGTCCAGATCCCGTTGAGCGAGGTGGCGAAGGTCGAGCTGGTCTCGGGCGCCTCCTTCATCTATCGCGAGAATCAGGAGCGCTACATCCCGATCAAGTTCAGCGTGCGCGGCCGCGATCTCGGCGGCGCCGTGCTCGAGGCGCAGCAGAAGATCGCACGCGAGCTGCACCTCCCCGGCGGCTACCGTCTCGAATGGGTCGGCGAGTTC
>JASHUO010000539.1 GCA_030039975.1 Alphaproteobacteria bacterium | reverse complement strand
GGGCGGCGGGGGGCCGGCTCTACCGCACCGGCGATCTCGGGCGCTGGCGCGGGGACGGGGTGCTCGAGTTCCTCGGCCGCGCCGACGGGCAGGTGAAGCTGCGCGGGGTGCGCATCGAGCCGGGGGAGATCGAGGCGGCGCTGCTGGCGCAGGGCGCGCTCGCCGCCGCGGCGGTGGTGGTGCGCGAGGAGCGCCTCATCGCCTATGTCGTGCCGCGCGGGGAGGCGCCGGCGGCAGCGGCGCTGCGCGCGCATCTCGCGGCGCTGCTGCCGGGCCATCTGCTGCCGCAGGGCTATGTCTTCCTTCCAGCGCTGCCGCGGACGGCGAGCGGCAAGCTCGACCGCCGCGCGCTGCCGGCGCCGGTGTGGCGCGAGGGCGCGGCCGCGGCGCCGCCCGAGGGCGCGGTCGAGGAGCTGCTGGCGGGGATCTGGTCGGAGCTGCTCGGCATCGAGCGCGTCGGCCGGCACGACAGCTTCTTCGAGCTCGGCGGCCATTCGCTGCTGGCGACCCGGCTCGTCTCGCGCCTGCGCGCCGTCTTCGGCGTCGAGCTCGCCCTGCGCAGCGTCTTCGAGCAGCCGAGCCTGGCACAGCTTGCGGCCCACATCGCCCGTCCGGTCCGCAGCCGCTTCGCGCACCTGCTGCCGCTGCAGCAGAGCGGCGAGCGCCCTGCCCTCTTCTGCGTTCATCCCGCCGGCGGCGCCGTCTTCTGCTACCTGCCGCTCGCCGCGGCGCTCGGCCGCGAGCAGCAGGTCTACGGCCTCCAGGCCAAAGGGCTCGAGCCGGGCGAAAAAACCGCGCGCTCGGTCGAGGAGATGGCGCGCGACTATATCGGCGAGATTCGCGCCTTGCAGCCGAACGGCCCTTATCACCTGCTGGGCTGGTCCTTCGGCGGTCTCATCGCCTTCGAGATGGCGACGCAGCTTCAAGCCGCGGGCGAGGAGGTAGCGCTCCTCGCCTTGCTCGATACGGCCCTGTACCAGCCCGAAGGCGACGACGACATCACCGAGGCCAGCGTCATCGAAACATTGGTTGACGTGCTCGGCCTCGAGAAGATCATCCCGGGCGTCACCGCGCGGATCGGCGACCTCGACAGCTTCGTCGACGCCGCGCGCCACAGCGGGATCTGGCCCGCCGAGTTCTCGGCGGCCCATGCCGCGGCGATCGTCGAGCTCTTCAGGATCAATGTCGAACAGAGCTATCGCTATGTTCCTGGCCGGTACCGCGGCGGGCTCCTGCACTTCCGCGCGATGCAGAATCCTGAGGATTCCGAGCGCTACTTCGACTGGTCGAGCAAGGTGGAGGGCGAGATTACCGTGATCCCCCTCGCTTGCGCCCATAACCGGGTGCCGCTGGAGCCGAATGTCGCCGATATCGCGCAGGTATTGCGGCCCCTGCTGCAGGCAGCGCACCGCCCGGCGCCGATCGAACCGCGCTGAGGCGCGGCGCCCTCAGGCGACCATGCGCCCGAATTCCATCTTGAAGCGATGGTCGGCGACGTCGAAGTACCGGTCATCATGCGTGACGCAGATGATGACCTTCCCCTTCGCGCGCAGCCCCGGCAGGATCTCCTCGTAGAATTTTCGCCGGAACTGCGGATCCTGATCGGCGGCCCATTCGTCGAAGATCATCACCGGCTTGTCCTCCAGCAAGGCGACGATGAGCGCCAGGCGCTTGCGCTGACCGGTCGAGAGCTGGATGGTGGTGAAGCTATCGCCGCGGATCGACGTCTTCTGATCGATCTGCATGTCGCGCAGCAGCTCCGCGATCCGTTCCGGATCCTGCTCGCCGAGGCCGTACAACCGGCGGAACAGGTGGAAATCGGAAAAGATGATGGAGATTTGATCGCGGATCCACGCTTCAGTCGCCGGCGACAGCAGCGTGTCGCCAAGAAAGATGCGACCGCCGTCGGGACGATAGAGTCCGGCCATCAGCTTCATCAGCGTGGTCTTGCCGGAGCCGTTGCCGCCGGTGATGAAGACGATCTCGCCGGGGCGCGCGACGAAATCGATCGGCCCTACGGTGAAACCGCTGCTGCCCGCTTCGGAATAGGTAAAGGTTGCGCCTTCGAGCCGCAGCTGCGGGCGGACGGCCGGCGCGCGCATATCCGCCTCGCCCTCCGCCGGTAGGGCGTCGGCGCTCAGCTGTGCATCGAGCGCCAGCAGCCGTTCCATCGAGGAATTCGCCGTGGCGAGGGCCGGGATCGCCTGAACGATCATCGAAATCGGCCCGATCAGGAAGAGGATCGCCGAGGTGATCTTGACGACATCGGTCGACGCGACGTCGCTGAAGGCGGGCACGGCGAAGACGACGGTGGCGAGCAGCAGGTAGAAGGTCGATTGCGCGAACACGAACTCGCCGGCGGAGCTCCGCGCCGTCTCCTGCTTCAGAAGCGTCGCTTCCTCGGAGAGGCGCTCGATCGCCTGAGCCAAGCCCGCGCCGCGCGCCCGGCTCATCTTCACTTCCTTGAAGCCGTTGAGCAGGTCGTCGATGCCTTCGAAGACGTCGCTGTCCTGCTCCGCCGTCTGCTTCAGCCGCTGGCGCAACCGCTCGGAGCGCCGCAGGAAGATCGATACGGCGAAGAACGCCGCCATCGCCGTGAGCACCAGCGCGGTCAGCGAGAGATAGGCGACATAGCCGGTGACGAAGAGCAGCAAGAGGCTCGCCTGCCCCGCCGCTACGAAGCTCGGCGCCAGGCTCGAAATGGTGACCGGCTCCTTGGCGATGGTGGTCAACACCTCCGCGGGGTTCAGCTGCTCGATGCGCGCCAGGTTCGAATGCCGCACCTTAGCGACGAGCCGCATGCGCAACTCGTTGACAATGCGCTCGATCTCCGACATCGCCGTCGACATCACATAGCGTTGCGTGATGATGTAGACGAGGAGGCAGAGGCAAAATGTTGCCAGCAGATGCAGATCGGGACCGTTCTGACCGGAATGCTGCGCTGCGGTATTGATCGTGCTGAGGATGAGCGCGTTGGTCCCGCCGGCAAGGCACATCATCAGCGCCATGCGCGACGCCGGGATCGAATTCTCTTTGCGGAGCGTC
>JASHUO010000538.1 GCA_030039975.1 Alphaproteobacteria bacterium | reverse complement strand
GCGCGCCGAAGGGCGGGTGCCCGACGGCGTCCGCATGCGAATCGATCTGATATTAGATCCGCGAGGTTTGAAGCGTACCGTCTTCTCCTGCTTGAATACCAACACCAGGCAGTTCGGCTTCATTTGCCGACGCAGCGCCGCTTGCCGACGCGCGTGACGCGACCCTCAGGCGCGCAGGCCACCAGAAAGCGTCAATGAAGCGCGCAGCCGAGGGCATCTCGATCAGGCCGGTCGGGGGGAACTCGTCGCTGGCGGGAACGTAGGCCGTCCCAAAAAGCCAATCCCATACGGGGAACATATTGGCGAAGTTCTTATCCCTATGCTCTAGGTTCATCGAGTGATGGATAAGATGATATTGCGGTCCCATGATCCAAAGCGTCAGACGGCCGAAGCCGACTCTAAGGTTCAGGTGATTTGTCGCGCGTACGATCGTTTCCGCGATGAACCACAGAGCAATCGCCATCGGAGGTGCCTGGAACAACGCGCACATGATCGGCATGACCATCAGGTACTGCACGATCGGCGACAGCCAGAAAACGCGCTGCGTGGTGAAGGCGTTAACGGTTCGGTCGTCGTGGTGGAACGAGTGGAGCGTCCACAGCCAGCTGATACTGTGTTCGGCTCGATGCCGCCAGTACTGCAAGAAGTCCATGGCGCCGAAGTAAACGATCAGGGATATCGGCAGCCGCCAGCCATGCGCCGGGAGCGGGATCAAGCCGCCCACCGTCGATGACGCCGCCAGTGCCGCTAGCGCGAAAAGCAGCGGTGCCGCTGCATACACAACCCCCATCTGAAAGGCGGCGAACCACATGCCGAGCAAGCGTTGCCGCAGCGGGATCTTCTGTACCGGCCGCACCTGTTCCAACGCCATGCCGAACAGGTTAGTGGCGAAGGTCGAAAGAATCGCTGATCCGATCAGAAATGAAAGTGCATAGCTCCCAAAGTGCATGCGGAGACTCCGGGCAGATATTGACGGGGAATAGCTTGCTCAGCCGCGTGGCCGCGCCGCCCCTTTCCTCCTGACCCCCCACGCCCTTGCGAGCAACAGTTGAATCTGCCGCGCTTATGTTAAGACACTGATAATGGACAGAAAAATATTGGTAAAAATCGATTTGTGAAGGCGCTGTACAGGCGCCTGACCCCGGGAAAAAAGATAGAGTTCGCGCTCGAATGCACCGGCGCTTTGTGTGAGGACGATCCTGCCACAAAGAATCGCCGCAGTTGTTCATGACAACGGCGGTTCCTAGGCATCAACCCTGAAGATTGATCCTGGATGGCAGGGGACGATTCTCTCAAGCGCGGTCGGATAGATAATCAAAAGAGAGAGCCTCCTTGCGCCGCATCACCTGCTGCCAGCGGTGTCAGGTGGGGGCGTCGGTGCCTCTCGCGCTGTCTCAGGAATTTGTGGGGGAGCTGCCGCACCGCGCTCGCCCGCGTCCTTCCCAACCTCGCGCGCCGGCACTGGCGGCGCAATCTTCGCCGCCACGCTCCCCGGCGACGGCCCCGTTACTACGTCGAAATCGTTCATCGTCAGCCTCCTCTGTCGGAAGCCGTCCCGTTGGCGGATGTTCGACGCTGTGAGCGAGAGAGAATGCTGAAACGCGAAAGCCGCCTCGGATCGGGGCGGCTTCGGTGTCTACGACGAGATGCGCGAACCTAGGCCGCCGGGATGAACCAGCGGCGCCAATAGCGCCCGGAAGGGGATCGTGGCTGCACTCTCATCATCGCCGATGAAACTAGCGCGAAGCCTCGCCCGGTGCAACCGCTTCCGCCGCCGCGGCGCGCGCAGCCGAGCGCTGGGCGACGACGCCATACCAGCCGAGCCCACGATAGGTCTCATAGCCCGGCGTCAGCGCATAGCCCACCATCGCGCCGTCCTCGGTGCCGTAGAAGCCGTCGCGGCCATTACCCCTGAGTTCGAAACGCTCGCGCAAGAGGCCGTTGTCATCCGAGGCGGCGATGACGCGACGTTGCGCATCGAGGATGAGGCAGCGGGTGCGTTGCCGCTCCTCTTCGCTGAGGCGCACGCCCTTGACGACGGCGGCGGCCTGGGGGCGCCAATCGAAGAAAACGCCAAGCGCGCCGATCGGCTTGCCCTGGGCGAGGCCGCCCTCGCGAACCGCGGTGACATAGGTGGCGGTCTGAGCACCGTTCAGCCCCGGCATCTCGTCGATGTCGAGCGCGGCGTAATCGTCGCCCGTGCGCGTCGCCATCGCCGCCTTGAACCAGCGCGCTTCGGCAACATTCGACCCGACGGCCCCCGGATAGCGCTGCGGGCGGCCATTGGCGAGGACGCGGCCCGAGGCGTCGGCAACCCAGAGATCGAGATAAACGGTATAGCTGTTGAGGATGACGCCCAGACGCTCCGCGGCATAGCGCGCGCTGTCGGCGCCCGGCGTCTCGAGCGCGGCGACGATCGCCGCATCGGTCGCCCACCAGCGCACGTCACACGACCGTTCATACAGGTTGCGGTCGATGATCTCGATCATATTGAGCGCCAGATCGGCGAGGCGCTGGCCGCGGATCTGCTGCACCATGCGCTCGCCCAGCTCCTTGAGCTCGCCGATCGAGCCGGCGAGCTCGGTCGAAAGCTCGCTGGCGACGCCGGTGATGCGCTCCGAGATCGCCTTCACCTCGTTGGCCACGACGGCAAAGCCCCTGCCCGCATCGCCGGCGCGTGCCGCCTCGATCAGCGCGTTGAGCGCCAGGATCTTGGTCTCGCTGGTGATGCGGTTGATCAAGTCGATCTTGTCGTCGGCGATTTCGCCGACGCGATGCGACAGCGTGATGATCCGTTCCGGCTCTGTCACGGCCCTCTCCCGGACGTGGACGATCCCCCGATCGCGCCGCACAGAATGTGTTGGGAAGCTTGAGCTTTTATTAAATCACGTCGATTTTTGTTGCCTATTTCATGAGCAGCTCAAGCATAGACGCGGGCGCGGCGCTCTTAGTGCTTGTGGATCGGGTCGATCCAGCGTACTTCCTCGGGTGGTTCGATCGGCGTGATGTCGAGATTGACCACGACCGGGTCCTGACCGCTGCGGCACAGCACGCATTCGAGCGGCTCGTTGCTGCTCGCGTTGATCTCCTGATGCGGCACGTAGGGCGGGACATAGATGAAATCCCCGGGCCCGGCCTCGGCCATGAATTCGAGCTTCTCGCCCCAGCGCATGCGCGCCTTGCCCTTCACCACATAGATGACGCTTTCGACTTCGCCATGGTGATGGGCGCCGGTCTTGGCGTTGGCGTGGATCGTCACCGTCCCGGCCCACAGCTTCTGCGCGCCCGCGCGCGCATAAGTGATCGCCGCCGCACGGTTCATGCCCGGCGTCTGCGCCGTATTGGCGTCGAGCTCCGAGCCCTTGACCACGCGCACGCCGTCATAGCGCCAATCGGTCTTCTCGGTCATTGCCTTCTCCTGCTCAGGGCCGCTCCATCGCAGGGCGACTGCATGTGAAGTTCACCACGGAGGCACGCAGGACACGGAGAAGCGAAAGGTAAAAACCGCTGCCCCCGCGAAAGCGGGGGCCCAGGAGCAACCGTACGTCGCTTGCGCTGGTTCCCCGCTTGCGCGGGGAAAGCGAAGAACAAGGATCGATCCATTCGGCAAGCGCTCCAGGTGCTCTTTTCTCCGTGATCTCCGTGTCTCCGTGGTGCCTCTTCTTCCCGCGG
>JASHUO010000537.1 GCA_030039975.1 Alphaproteobacteria bacterium | reverse complement strand
GGCGGCCGGTTCTCTTGCGGATTGTTGTGCGAGACGACTTCCGTATGGGCTTTGAGCTCGGTCCAATGGAAGCGCGGGTCGAAATAGGCGGTGCCGGGATAGCTGTCGAGAATCTCCGGCGGCACGCGGCCGTCGGGCGTGTCCTGTCCGGCTTCACAGACCAGCACGCGGTTGGCGCTGTGCGCCGACAGGCGGTTTGCCATCACCGATCCAGCCGAGCCGCCGCCGACGATGATGTAATCGTAGGACATGGCTTTGCCCTCTCAGTGCCAGAGCTGCCGCGATGCGAGCGCCGCGCCTTGCGCCAGCGCCTGCAGCTTGGCCCAGGCGATCTCGGGATGAACGCGGCCGCCCAGCCCGCAATCGGTCCCGGCGATGACGCGCTCGCGCCCGACCGTCCCGGCGAAGCGCAGGATGCGCTCGGCAACGAGCTCGGGATGCTCGACGACATTGGTGGCGTGGCTGACGACGCCGGGGATGAGGATCTTGTCCTCGGGCAGCCGCACCTCCTGCCACAGCTTCCATTCATGCTCGTGGCGCGCATTGCCGGCTTCGAAGGAATAGCCCTGGCATTTGACGCTCAGCATGAGATCGACGATGTCGCGCATCGGGATGTCGGTGACGTGCGGGCCGTGCCAGCTGCCCCAGCAGAGATGGAAGCGGATGCGCTCCGGCGGCAGGCCGCGGAGCGCATGGTTGAGCGCTTCGACGCGGATCGCCGAGAATTTGCGATAGGCCTCGACCGAAGGCGCGGGGTTGATCATGTCCCAATTCTCGGCGAGGGCGGGATCGTCGAGCTGGAGCACGAGGCCGGCGTCGATGATGGCGCGATACTCCTCGCGCATGGCGTCGGCGCAGGCGTAGAGGAATTGCTCGTCGCTGGCGTAATGCTCGTTGCCGATGCGCGACGCGCTCGACGGCGCGATCGAGGTCATGAAGCCTTCCGCGATGCCGGCGCTGGCGAGCGCCGCCTTGAGATGGGCGATGTCGGCGGCAATCGCCGCCTGGCCGGTATAGGTCAGCGGGCCGGTGCAGACCGGCAGCTTCATCCCCGCGCCGCCGCGCGGCATGGTCGAGACGCCGGCATCGGGATCGGCATAGGCGGCGGCGAAGAGCGCGCGGTCGCGGCGGTCGGAGAAGCTGGTGAGCCTCACCTCGCCCGGCTCGGAGCGGCGCGGCGGCAGGCGGAAGATCTCGGTGCCGAGCTTGAGCCCGCCAAGGCGCTGGAAGGAATAGCTCCACCAGGCGCCGTAATTGATCCGCGACCCCATCGCCTTGCCGTATTCGCCGTCATTGGGAACATCGATGCCCGCCGCTTGCTGGCGCTGCACGACGTCGGCCACGGACGCGGCAAGGCGTTCCTCGTAAAAGCGCTCGTCCTGCGCTTCTCCGGCCTGGCGCGCGCGGTTCAACTGGATCAGCTCGTCGGGCCGCGGCAAGCTCCCGACATGGGTGGTGAGGATGCGCTCGCGGCTGGTCTTCATGTTTCCTCCCCGGCGCGGCGTTTTCTCCAGCATAAGCCGGGCACGCCGGAACGGCCAACCCCGAAGAAACCGCCGCTATTGCGCAGGGCGTCGCAAGATCGCCAAAGCTGACGTCACAGCTTGATATCGAGCTCGAGGCGCCAGATCAGCGTGCTGTTCGGCGCGCCGGTGCTGAGGCCGAAGAGATATCCCGCGGTGTAGCCGAACTCGCCCAGACCGCCGATTTTCACCGCGCCGGTGAGCACCGGGCCGAGGCGATGGTCCTGGAGGCTCGCCCGGTCGAAGCTCGGCAGCTTGCCCGGCGCACCGAAGAACTCGACACCCGGCGCGAGCGCCTCGGCGATTGTCCAGGTGGAGACGCCGATATAGCGCAGCTGCTCGCCGGTCTCCGCATTGCGGCCGAGATCGTGATCGAACAGCAGGTTGAGCACCGTCGAGGACCGGCCGAAATCTTCCTCGAAAAGGCCGCCCACCGTCGCCGTCTCCGGGCTCACCCCATCGACCGCATGGTCGTATTCCAAGAACACGGAGCTCTCCGGCCAGTATTCATCCTGAGGCTGGAGCCGGATCGCGTTCTCGAAATCGAGCGTTCGCAAGCGTTGCCCGCGGTCGCCATTGTCCCAATGCGTCTCGAGCTCGGTCCACCACCAATCGCGAATGCCGTAGCCGAACTCGCCGAAATGCGTCTGCCCGGCATCGGTCGAGTGCCCGCGCTGCAGCAGGACTTCGCTGTTGTCCTCGAGATCGATCTCGCCCTCTTCGATCGAGGGCGGGTTGATCTTGAGATCCGCCGCCCGTGCCGGGGCAATTGCCGCCAACACCGCGGCGACAAGGAGCGGTGCCGTACGGTGGCTTGATTTTTCGGGCAGCATCGGCGGACCATAGCATGGTCGGAGACCAATACTGTGCACGCGACGCCGGCGGCCAAGGAGAAGGTGATCGCAAGCCCCGGGTCGTCACTCTCCGCCGTGCCGGCAGGCGGCAAGAAAAAACGCTACGGTGCCCGAAACATGCGGGCCGATATCGCCCTCCAGCGCGGCGAGTTCCTCGCCGAACAGCGCGCGCAACATCATCGGCAGCAGAATCATATCGATGAAGCGGCGCGTGGTGGCGGGGAGGCGATCCGCCGTGAACGCCGGAAGCGGCGGCGCGCCGTCGGAGCGTGTGAGCTCGCCCAAAACCCGTGCGACCCCCTCGATGCCGCGCTCGCGCGCCATCCGGTGGACACTGCTGGCGAGTTTCGGAAACCGGCGGGCCTCGGCCACCGCCACGCGGCACAAGCCGATGGAGTCGGGCGCGAGCACGTTGCGGAGCAAAGCCTCGGCGAGGTGCTCCAGGCGGCTCTGCAGCGTTGACCCCAATGCTGCCACGCTCTGCAAGGAGCC
>JASHUO010000536.1 GCA_030039975.1 Alphaproteobacteria bacterium | reverse complement strand
AGCACGCGGACTCGAGGTGCGCCAGCGAGACGCCGAGCCGGTCCATGCATTCGGGGCTGCTGGGCGAGAGGCCCGGGTAGTACTCGCCGATGCGCCGCGCGTCGCGCATCACCTGCGGGAAATAGAGGTTCCGACGCAAGTTGTCCGCCTCATTCTTGCGCAGGATCTCCGCTACGTCGGCGCGCGCCGGGTCCCGCCAGAGAGCGTTGGACGGGACGACGGAGTAGGTTGGCCGCTCGTAGACGGTATAGGGCAGCGGTAGCGCCAGGCCGCCTTCGGGCGCCGTGATGCCGTTGGCGCGGATGTAGTCCATACACTCGCCGTAGTCGCGGAACCCTGGGCCCCACCGGGTATCGATCGGGCCCGGTGGCGCATGGTCGATCATGTCGATGACGCGCTGGCCCTCGCCCTCAGTGATCAAAGCGAGCGCGTCCTCGAGCGCCGCGGTGGTTCCTGCATCGCCGTCCTGGTCGAACGACATGTAGGACAGGCCGCGGTTCGCGGCGATGGGCGGCGGCTGCCCTTCGGTGCGCTGGAGCGACGGCACATAGGCCGACGACACTCTCCCCGTATCCGCCACGTTGTTGTCGGCGATCTCGAGCTGGCCCATGGCACACCTCCGCTTGGTTCGGCCTCACCTCGACGAATTGGACTCCTACAGCCCCCGCGGCCCGGGTTCAATTCACCTGCCGCGAGCGCCCTTCCCAATAAGGTTTGCGCAGCTCGCGCTTCAGCACCTTGCCGGCACCCGAGAGCGGGAAGGGCTCGGCACGGAACTCGATGCTGCGCGGGCATTTGTAATTGGCGATGAGCGTGTGACAATGGGCGATGATGTCCGCCGACGTCGCGCGCTGGCCGGGCTTCAAGATCACCAGCGCATGAACCGCTTCGCCCCAGACATCGTGCGGTATGCCGATAACGGCGCACTGCGAGACGGCGGGGTGCTTGACGATCGCGTTCTCGACTTCGGCGGAATAGACGTTCTCGCCGCCCGAGACGATCATGTCCTTGACGCGATCGACGACATAGACGAAGCCCTCCTCGTCCATGCGCCCGGCGTCGCCGGTGTAGACCCAGCCCCCGCGGAGCGCGGCGGCCGTCTCTTTGGGCTTTTTCCAGTAGCCCAGCATGGTGTTGGGCCCGCGGACGCGGATCTCCCCGACCGTGCCGCGCGGCGCCTCGCGACCCTCGAGATCGACGATCTCGAGCTCGCAGCAAATCGCGGCGCGGCCCGCCGAAGCGAGCTTCCCCGCCTTGGGGCCTTCGATGGCATGGTATTCCCAGTCCAGAATGGTCGCGACCGGCGACAGCTCGGTCTGGCCATAGGCCTGGACGAAGCGACAGCCCGGAAGCGCGCGCATGGCGTCCAGCAGCACCGCCTCCGGGATCGGCGAGCCGCCATAGGCGATGTAGCGCACCGAAGAGAGGTCGCTTTCCGCGAGCTTCGGATGCGCCACCGTCATGTGGATCATGGTCGGCACCAGCAGGAGATGCGTGACGCGATGGGCCGCCACCGCGGCCAGCACCGCCTCGGGATGGAACGCGGGGATCATCGCATGCGTGCCGCCCATCAGCAGCATGGCCATGGACATGGCGCCGTCGGCGAGATGAAACATCGGCGCTGCATGGAGAAAGAGGCTGTCGCGGGCGACCCCCATGCTGTCGATCATCGCCGCGGCGCTCGCCCAGAGGCCGCGATGCGGCAGCATCACGCCCTTGGGGAAGCCCGTGGTGCCGCCGGTGTAGAAGATGCCCGCGAGCTCCTCGCCGCTGCGGCCCGCATCGGCGACGCCCGACGAACGGGCGATCAATCCCTCGTAGCTCTCCATTGCCGCGGGCGGCGGTCCATCGCCCATATGAACGACGGCGCGGATCGCCTTCGCCTCGGCAAGGATCGCCGGCGCGAGTTTCAAGAAGGCGTCGTCGATGAGCAGCACGTTCGCGCCGCTGTCGTTCAGCGAATAGACGTTCTCGGCCGCGGACCAGCGGATGTTGAGCGGGACGACCACACCGCCTGCCCAGGGCACGGCGACGTAAAATTCGAGATAGCGGTCGGAGTTGAGCGAAAGGATCGCGACGCGATCCCCGGAGCCGACGCCGAGCCCGCGCAGCCCGCCCGCCAGACGCGCCACACGCTCGACGAACTCCGCCCAGCTTCGCGTGCGCTCGCCGAATATCGTAGCCCTTCCCAGGCGATTCTGCTGCAGAGAGCGCTTCACCCCTTGCGTGACGCCCATGCGATCCCTCCCTGGCGAAGCGCGCTATTGGCGCAGCGTCTCCTTTTCGTATCCCGGCATTGGCGCTCCGAGCCGAACGGATTCAGATCAACACCACGACCTCACGGCGTGGCGGGCGCCTCTTTCTTAGGAGCATACAACGCAGCCGGAGCGCCAGCCATCGCTCCGTGCTGCCTACGCCGGGAGGGTGCCGCCGACGACTGCGCCCAGTCTCCGCCACCAATTTGAGAAGCGATGTCAAAAACTATCCAGCCTTGCTCCTCTGGACAATCGATTGGCTGCCTGGGCTCTCCGTGCCCTTTATCGCCTTTTCTTCGGAGAAGTGTTTTTCGACTGCTTTGGCGATCGCGGTGTTGCGTTGCGCGCTGAAGTCCGCGCGATTGGCCCGAAGCCAATCCATCGATTGCGAGCGCCACGCATTGCGTTCCTCGAAGCGTGGCAGCACATAGCGCGCGAACATCTCATACGAACGCTTGGTGGCCTCCCAATCGGCCCAGTCATGGGCCAGCATCAAGATGCAGCCGAAGCCGCCCGTCCGCTGCCAATAGTTCTCGAGGACGCGCAGCGCATCGTCGGGGGTCCCGATGGCGCCGCGCCCGCCTTCGTTGATACCCTCTATGCTGGGTAAGCCGATGGCGGCGCCGCCGTCGGGATTGACCGAGTAGGAATAGAGCTGCCACTTCTCGAAGCCCGCGCGGACGTTCTCGATTGCCTTCTCGCGCGTTTCGGCGATGTGGAATGGCGCCATGATGCGATAGTTGCTCCGATCCATGGTTCGGCCCTGGGCCGCTGCCTCGGCATTGGCGAGCTTCCAATTGTAGTCGAGCGTGTCGTAGCCGAGTGGGCTTCCCGCGGCGACGCAGAGCAGGCCCAGGTCGTAGCGCCCCGCCAGCTTGCCGCCATAAGGGGTGACCGAGCTCGTGATCGCGAGGTGCGGGCGCGGCATGCTGTAGGGGCGCAGCTGCAGCCTCGCCTCGCGCATCTCGTACCACTCGCTCTTGCGCGTGATGATCTCGCCGGCGAGGAGACGGGTGATGATGTCGATCGCATCCGCCATTCGGTCACGCTGCGTCTCGGGATCGATTCCGAGCATTTTGGCGTCCGAGGTGAGCAGTCCGGGACCGAAGCCGAACATCGCCCGGCCGCGCGTCTGATAGTCGAGCTGCACGATCCGGTCGGCGACCATGAAAGGGTGGTGATAGGGCAGCGAGATCACCCCGGTACCGAGCCGGATGCGCCGCGTGCGCTCAGCGGCGGTCGCGATGAAGAGCTCCGGTTGGCCATAGATCTCGTAGCCGCCGGAATGATGCTCCCCGATCCACGCTTCGTCGTAATCGTGCTTCTCGAGCCACTGCATGAGCTCGAAATCGCGCTCCATGCAAAGCAAGGGATCTTCGTCATTGGGATGAAATGGCGGCAGGAAGACGCCTGCACGCAACATCCGAGACTGTGCCATGTGATTGCCCTCCGTGGCGGAAGTCGCTTATAGCGCAATATTTATCGCCATCGAATAGGCCGGTCTCGGAAACGCCACGATAAGCCCCGTTGAAAAGCAATTGACGATCGCGGCTTCAGCGCGCGTGCTTCGGCGTAGGTCGCGACGACGAGCAGCGAGCCAATCAGCCTACAACGACACTCACCCCGCCCGATCGTACTTGCGCACGAAGTCCTCTACGGCGAGCGCGCGGAAATCGGCGAGCGCCGCGGCGAGGCGCTCTTTCGGCCAATCCCACCAGGCGATGCGCATCAGCCCGGCCTCGACCGCTTCGCTGAAGCGGCGGCGCAGCGGCTTCGCGGGGACGCCGACGGCGATGGTGTAGGCCGGGACGTCATGCGTCACCACCGCGCCGGCGCCGATCACCGCGCCGGTGCCGACACTGACACCCGGCATCAGGATGGCGCCATGGCCGATCCAGACATCGGGGCCGATGGTGACGCGATGGGCGCGGCGCCAGGCGAAGACCGCCGCATCATCCTCGGCGCCGAGATGATGCGAGCGGCTGCGATAGGTGAAATGGTGCTGGCTCGCCCGCTCCATCGGATGGTTGGTCGGGTTGATCCGGACCGCCGCCGCGATGTTGCAGAACTTGCCGATATCGGCGTTGAAGATGTCGCAATCCTGCGTGGCATAGGCGTAGTCGCGGAAATCGGTCTCGAGCAGGCGCGAGCGCGGGCCGAGCACGGTCCAAGGGCCCATGCGGCTCGCCTTCACCAGCGCCGTCGGATGGATCATCGGCGCCTCGGTCATCCCCGCACGCTCATGCCAGGGATGGTCGACCTCGCCGAAATCGACGGGAATCATGGCGCGCCTCAGGCGATACGCTCGCCCAGGCGCCAGGTGGTGCGCGCGAAGGGCAGCTTGTCGATGACGCCGACACGGACGAGATCGGCGCGCAGGCCGGTTTCGATCCGGCCGCGATCGGCGAGGCCGACCGAAGCGGCGGGATTGGCGCTCACCGTCGCCACCGCATCGGGCAGGCTGAAGCCGGCTTCGTCGGCGAGCTTGAAGGCGGCGTGCAGCAGGCTCACCGGCACGTAGTCCGAAGAGAGAATGTCGAGAATGCCGGCGCGGGCGAAATCGAGCGCCGAAGCATTGCCGGAATGCGAGCCGCCGCGCACGACATTGGGCGCGCCGCCGAGCACGCTCATCCCTGCGCCATGGGCCGCCGTCGCGGCTTCCGCGGTGGTCGGGAATTCGGCGATCACCACCCCGGCCTGCCGCGCCTCCTCGACATGCGCCAAGGTGGCGTCGTCATGGCTCGCGAGCCGGATGCCGCGCTGCCGCGCCAGCGCGATCACCATGGCGCGGTTGTCGGCGGCGTAGCGCTCCTGATCGGCCTGGCGGCTGCGAATGAAATCGGCCAGCGCCGCATCGCTCAGATTGTACTTCCCCTGGTAATAAGTCTTGAACTGATCGAGGCTGACGAATTGCCGCTGGCCCGGCGTATGGTCCATAAGCGACATCAGCCCGACCATGGGGTGGCTGGCCAGCGGCGTCAGCAGCGCCGGCAGATCGGGAAAGGAAAGCTCGCAGCGGAAATGGAGGCGGTGATCGGCGCGCAGCATGCCGGCCCGTTGCGCCTCGGTGACCGCCGCCACCATGCCGCCCAGCGCGTCGATGCGGTCGCCGCCGCGCTGAATATCGCCGATGGCAAGCGCGTCGTAGATCGTGGTGATGCCCGACGCCGCCATTTGCGCGTCATGCGTGATGACGGCCGAAATCGCCGGCCAGCGCACCCGCGGCCGCGGCGTCGCGTGGCGCTCGAGATTGTCGGTGTGCAGCTCGACCAGGCCCGGCAGCAGGTAATCGCCGTCGAGATCGATCGCACTCGGCGCCGCGCTCGGTCGTGCGGCTTGCTCGATGCGGGCGATACGGCCATCGCGGACAAGGAGATCGCCGAGGACGCAATCCGCGCGCGTGACGATGCGCGCATTGGTGAAAAGAGTCTCGTTCATGCCGCCAGGGTTCTCTCGGGCAGAGGGAAGAGACGCGTCGCGATGCTACGCCGCGCCTCGGGATCGTGGAAGATGCCGACCATCGCCGTGCCGGCATCGCGCCGCTCGGCGAGGAGCGCCAAGACGCGCCCGGCATTCTCGGTGTCGAGCGACGCCGTGGGCTCGTCGAGCAGCAGCAACGGGTGTGCGGCGATGAGAGCGCGGGCGATGTTGACGCGCTGCTGCTCACCGCCGGAGAAGGTCGCCGGCGCGAGGCGCCAGAGCCGCTCGGGCAGCGCCAGCGCGGTGAGCAGCTCGGCCGCGCGCCGGCGCGCCTCGATCGGTGCGAGCCCGCGGCTCGCCAGCGGCTCGGCGACGATGTCGAGCGTCGGCACGCGCGGAATGACGCGCAGGAACTGGCTGACATAGCCGATGGTCTCGCGCCGGATCTCGAGCAGCAGACGCGGCGAGGCCGACGCCATATCGACCATGTCGCCGCGATGGCGGATCAGGATGCGTCCGCGATCGCTGCGGTAATTGCCGTAGAGCGCGCGCAGCAAGGTCGACTTGCCGTGGCCGGAGGGCGCGTCGAGCACGACGCATTCGCCCGGGCGCAACACCAGGTCGATGCCGTCGAGCACGGCGAGCCGCACGCCCTGGGCGTGGAGCGTGAAGCTCTTGGCGAGGCCTTCGACCTCGAGGATCGGCAGAGTGTCACTCATGCCGCCAGCACCGAGGAAACGAGCAGCTGGGTATAGGGGTGATGGGGATCGTCCAGCACCTGATCGGTGACGCCGCTTTCCACCACCTGCCCCTGCTGCATCACCATGAGGCGATGGGCGAGCAGCCGCGCGACGCCGAGATCGTGCGTTACCAGCACGACGGAGATGCCGAGATCCGCCACCAGCCGGCGCAGCAGGTCGAGAAGCCGCGCCTGCACCGAGACATCGAGGCCGCCGGTCGGCTCGTCCATCAGGACGAGGCGCGGCTCCGTCACCAGGGCGCGCGCGATCTGCAGGCGCTGCTGCATGCCACCGGAAAAGGTGGCGGGGAGATCATCGAGCCGCGCCGGATCGATCTCGACGCGCTCGAGCCACGCCGCGGCGGCGCGCCGGATGCTGCCGTAATGGCGCGCACCCGCCGCCATGATCGGCTCGCCGATATTGGCGCCGGCGCTGACCGACAACCGCAACCCGTCGCGCGGGTTCTGATGGACGAAGCCGATCTCGCGCCGTACCAGCCGGCGCAGATCGGCCTCGGGCAGCGCCGCGAGATCGACGACCGCGCCCGCGGCGCTGCGGAAGCGCACCGCGCCGGCGTCGGGCGCGACGCGGCCCGCGATCATGTTGAGCAGCGTCGTCTTGCCGGAACCGGATTCGCCGACGATCGCCAGCACCTCGCCCGGCCAGAGCGCGAAGCTCACGCCGCGCACCGCCTGGCGTTCGCCATAGCGCTTGGCCAGCCGGTCGATCTCGGGCAGCGGCGCCTCGCTCATGATGCGCTCCGCCGTTCGAGCCTGGTGTCGCAGTGATCGGTATCGGAGCAGACGAAGCGCCGCGTGCCGCGATCGTCGATGACGATCTCGTCGAGGAAGCTGTCGCCCGCGCCGCAACGCTGGCAACGCTGCGTCCAGCGCTCGATGGTGAAGGGGTGATCCTCGAAATCGAGGCTTTTCACCGGCGTGTGCGGCGGCAGCGCATAGATGCGCTTCTCGCGCCCGGCGCCGAACAGCATCAGCGCCGGCGAGCGGTCGAGCTTCGGATTGTCGAAGCGCGGGATCGGCGAGGGGCGCATGAGATAGCGGCCATTGACCATCACGGGATAATCATAAGCGGTGGTGATGCGGCCCATGCGGGCGATATCCTCGTAGAGCTTCACATACATGCTGCCGTAATCGGCCTCGGCATGCATACGCCGGCTGCGTGTCTCGCGCGGCTCGAGCCAGCGCAGCGGCTCCGGGATCGGCACCTGGAACACCATGATCTGCCCCGCATGCAGCGGCGTCTCGGGCACGCGGTGGCGCGTCTGGATGATCGTCGCCTCGTTCGTCCGCGTCGTCGTCGCGACCCCCGCGGTCTTGGCGAAGAAGCGGCGGATCGAGACGGCGTTGGTGGTGTCGTCGGCGCCCTGGTCGATGACCTTGAGCCGGTCGTCGGCGCCGATGATCGACGCGGTCACCTGGATGCCGCCGGTGCCCCAGCCATAGGGCAAGGGCATCTCGCGCCCGGCGAACGGCACCTGATAGCCCGGCACCGCGACCGCCTTGAGGATAGCGCGGCGGATCATCCGCTTGGTCTGCTCGTCGAGATAGGCGAAATTGTAGCCGGGATGCGCGAGGCTCATTCCGCCGCCTCCCGCCGCGCGTTCCACTCGCCGCGCAGCCGCCGCAGCAGGTCGAGCTCGGATTGGAAATCGACGTAGTGCGGCAGCTTCAGATGCTGGACGAAGCCCGAGGCCTCGACATTGTCGGCGTGGCTCAGCACGA
>JASHUO010000535.1 GCA_030039975.1 Alphaproteobacteria bacterium | reverse complement strand
TCATGTGCGGCGGCATCCTCCTGGTTCAGCTGGTGACGATCAGCATGGCCGGATACGCCTTTGCCCGGCTCCGCTTTCCCGGCCGCGCGAGCGGCAGCAGCACGTGCCGGATCAGCGCCGCGATCGAAGCGCCATCGAGCATGGCGGCTTCTTCATAGTCACGCGGGATCGCCCGGAAGGTCTGGCGCATCAGGAACACGCCGAAGGCCGAAGCGAAATAGGGCGCCATGATGCCGAGCAGCGTGTCGTAGAGGTGCAACGACACGAGCGTCGCGAGGTTGGGCACGATGAGCAGCGGCGGGATCAGCAGCAGCTGCAGCAGGAAGGCAGAGAACAGCAGGTCGCGGCCGGGAAAGCGGAGCCGGGCAAAGGCGTATCCGGCCATGCTGATCGTCACCAGCTGAACCAGGAGGATGCCGCCGCACATGATCACGGTGTTGAGATACCAGAGCGGGAAGCTGCCGCTTTTCCACGCCTCGACGAAATTGGCAAAGCCGAACGGACCCGACGGCGTCAGGGAGGCGATATCGGCGGGAACTCCCGGGCGCAGCGACGCCACGGCCATCCAGGCGAAGGGCACCGCCCAGAGCAGGGCCGCCGCGCTGACCACGAGCAGGCCCAGCAGGCGTCCGTCAACTTTCATAATGGGTCCCGCGCTCGAGCAGGCGGAAGGAGATCAGCGATACCGCGAGCAGCACGGCGACACTGACCACGGTCGCCGCGGCGGCAAGGCCGAAATCATAATTCTGCGCCGCCTGCTGGTAGATGTAGTAGAGCAGCAAACTGGTGGCGTCGGAAGGGCCGCCCAGAGTCAAGGTCACGATATGGTCGACCTGGGTCAGCGCGTTGAGAAGGGCCACCGGCACGACGAAGGCGAAGGTCGGCCCCAGCATCGGCAAGGTGATGCTGCGCAACCGCCGCCAGGGACCGGCGCCGTCGATCTTGGCGGCGTCGAGCAGCTCCTGCGGCACGCCGGCAAGACCGGCGAGGAAAAACAGCATGTAATAGCCGGTGTTCTTCCACACCGTGATGGCGATGACCGAGCCCAGGGCCAGATCGGGATCGCCGAGCCAATTGACCATGCCGAGCCCGAACCGGGCGAGGTAGAAATCGACCAGCCCGTCGCCGGGCAGCAGCAGGAAGCTGAACAAGGCCGCGGCGGCGACCAGCGGGATCAGCAGCGGCATGACGACAAGGGTGCGTAACAGGGTGCTGAGCCGCGTCGCCTCCCTCAATCCGAGCGCGAAGGCCAGGGCGAAAACCAGGCTCGGCACGATCGTGCCCAGGGCGTAAACCAGGTTGTTCCACGCCGCACGGGTGAAATGCGGATCGGCAAAGAGGCGCTGGTAATTGCCGAGACCGATCGTGTTGTCGCCCGAGAACCGTCCGACCAGCAGCGATTGCCCCACGACCCGCACCACCGGCCAATAGGTGAAGAGCAGAAGAAAGCACAGCGATGGGGCGAGCAGCACCGCCGCCGGCAGCCAGCGATCCCAGTGGCGCCGGCGCGGCTCAGCTCTGGCGGAAGTGAGCGGTGCCGGTTCTCTCATGATGAGTGAGGTCGTCACGCGCGGGTCTCTACCAGCACGGTATGACGGTTCGATGAAAAACAGAAGACGACTGCGTGGCGGAGCCGGACCGTCTTACCCCTTGAGCGCGCGCCAGAGCCTTTCCGGTGTCGCCGGCATGTCGATCGCGGCGCCGCCCAGCGCATCGGAGAGGGCGTTGAGCACGGCAGGCGGCGCGCCGATGGCGCCGGCCTCGCCCGCGCCTTTGATGCCGAGCGGGTTGGTGCGGCACGGGATCGGGTTCCAGCGGAAATCGATCGCCGGCAGATCGCCCGCGCGCGGCATGGCGTAATCGGTGAAGGAGCCGGAGAGGAGCTGGCCGTTTTCGTCGTAGACGGTGCGCTCGAGCAGCGCCTGACCGATACCCTGGGCGATGCCGCCATGGACCTGGCCGCCGAGCAGCAGCGGGTTGATCACTTCGCCGAAATCGTCGACCACGGTGTAGCGCAGGAGGGCGACGCGGCCGGTCTCCGCATCGAGCTCCAGTTCGCAGATATGGCAGCCATTGGGGAAGGTCGCGACCTCGGGCGCGAACTCGGCCTCGCCGGCGAGCGGCTCGGGCGCGGCGCGCGCGACGCTGAAGATGTCGACCATGCGGTCGGTGCCAGCGACGACGTAATTGCCGTCGCGGAACTCGATATCGGCGGCCGCGGCTTCGAGCAGGTCGGCGGCCTGCTGCTTCCCCTTGTCGATGACGATGTCCGCCGCCATGCGCGAAGCGACGCCGCCCACCGGCACCGAACGCGAGCCGCCGGTGAAGCTGCCGGCCGCCATCGCCGCGGTGTCGCCCTGACGCAGCGTGATCTTGTCGAAGGGAATGCCGAGGCGCTCGGCAACGATCTGGGCATAGGCGGTCTCGTGGCCTTGCCCGTTCGACTGCGTGCCGACGATGAGACTCACACTGTCGTCGCGCTCGAAGCGAAGCCGTGCCGGGATGCCAGGCGCGCCGCCGCAGACCTCGATATAGTAGCTCATGCCGATGCCGCGACGCTTGCCGCGGCGCGCCGACTCCGACTGGCGCGCCGGGAAGCCGGCCCAATCGGCGGCCTCCATCGCCTTCACCAGATTGGCGGCGAAATCGCCGCTGTCATAGGTATGGCCGAGCGCCGTCTTGAACGGCATGGCGCCGGAGGCGATGAAATTGCGCCGGCGGATCTCGGCCGGGCCGAGGCCCGTCTCGCGCCCGGCGCGGTCGACCAACCGCTCCAGCATGTAAGCGGCTTCGGGCCTGCCGGCGCCGCGATAGGCATCGACCGGCACAGTGTTGGTGAAGACGCCGGTCACTTCGACATAGGCGGCGGGAATGGCATAAACGCCGACATGCATCCCCTTCCCCGCTTCGGTCGGGATCAAGGGACCGAAATTGGAGAGATAGGCCCCCATATTGGCGAGCGTCGAAACCCGGATGGCGAGGAACTTGCCCTCGGCATCGAGCGCGAGCTCGGCCTTCGTGAGATTGTCGCGACCCTGCGTGTCGGAGACGAAGCCCTCGCTGCGCTCGGCGATCCATTTCACCGGCCGGCCGAGACGCCGCGCCGCCCAGAGCAGCAGGATATATTCGGGATAGACGAAGATCTTCATGCCGAAGCCGCCGCCGACATCGGGCGTCACGACGCGGATCTTCTCCGCACCCGCCTCGGGCAGAATGGCGCCGGCAATGATCTCTTTCAGCAGATGCGCGCCCTGGCTCGAAGCGTAGAGGGTGTAGCCGCCGCTGGCCTTGTCGAACACGCCGATCGCGCCGCGCGGCTCCATCGAGTTCGGCACGACGCGGTTGTTGACGACCTCGACCGCAGCGATGCGCGCGGCGTTGGCGAAAGCGCGGTCGGTCTTCGCCTTGTCGCCGTCGGCCCAGACGAAATTGGCGTTGCCTGGCGCTTCGGGCCAGATCTGCGGCGCGCCGGGCTTCACCGCGGCAGCAAGATCGCTCACCGCCGGCAGCATCTCGTATTCGACAGCGATCTGCTCCGCC
>JASHUO010000049.1 GCA_030039975.1 Alphaproteobacteria bacterium | reverse complement strand
GATGCTGTTCGTGCAAGGCACGCGCGACGCCTTCGGCACGGCCGAGGAGCTGCAGGTGGTGCTCGCACAACTCCCTCTCGCCGAGCTCTATCTCGTCGAGAATGGCGACCATTCCTTCAAAGTGCTGAAGCGGGCGGGCGTGCCGCAGGAAGCAGTCTACGCCACCATCCAGGACAAGATTGCCGACTGGCTCGGCGCCTTGGCTCAGCCGCGGACATAGGACCAGCGCGCTTTATTCGGATGCGAACAATCCTCTGCATTTGATTCAGTGCGCCTCTATGCCTTAAGGTTGTGTTCACCGGTAGCAATTAGCGTCACAGTTGGTTCACGCTCGGTCCACGGGCAGGCGAAGGGCTACTGCGGAGCGACAGGAGATTGGGCGTGAGCGGTGAGCCGGGCGACTTCGACATGAGCGCCGCGTGGATCCGACGGTCGCAAGGCGACCTGAAAGCGTTCATGGAAGGCTTCGCCGCGCGTCTCGAGGGCGCCGTTCCCGGGCGGGTCAGTGTCGAGCGCAAGCGCGACGGCCTGTTCGCGAAGACCAGCCATGTCGTAAAGGTCGCCGTCCAGATGGAGTCCATGCTTTACAACCTCGCGCTCGCGGGCAGTGAAGTTTCGGCATCGCGGACCAAGGTCGTGCGCGGCGTCGCGCTCAAATCGGAGCACATGGCTGTCCCGGAATGGCTCAAGGCGTTGCACCGGGATATCCAAGCGCTGGCCGAGCATGCCGGCGCCGCCCGCAACGTCATCTACGATTTCCTTTTGTCCTGAAGCGGCGAGGCAGCGCGTGTCTTGGATCGGCGGACTCTTTGGTGGTGCGGGGAACGCGCAAGCCGACGCCAGCGCCGAGCGCATGGCGGCCTGGGAAGCGGCGCTTCAGTCGCACGGGCTGCCGCCCTTCGTCGAGGAACGGCTCGGCGCGGCCGCCGCCGGCAAGACGCCGTGGCTGTCGACCATGACGCCGGCCGAGCTCGCCATGGTGCGCCGGCACGGCATCCGTCCGATCGCCATGGTGACCGGTACGTGCTGGTATCACTACGGGTATTCCTGGACGCGCGGCCATTCCGAGGGCTGGGGCGCGGCGCTCTCCCGGGTCAGTGCCGAAGCTGTCGCCGCCGGCGCCAACGCTGTCGACGTCACGTTGCGCACCATCCCGCTGCGGACCGAGTCGAGTATGGATTTCACCGTGGTCGGCACCGCCGTGAAGATCGACGGGCTGCCGCCGAGCGCCAACCCGGTGATCGCGACGGTGCCCGCCCTCGAGTTTGTGCGGCTGCTCTGCGCGGGCATCGTGCCGACGGGGATCGCCATCGGCGCGGATTATGAGTTTTTCACCCCCTATCGGAACGTCACCGGCGGTGGCCTCTTCGCGGCGTGGAACAACCAGCCGCTCACGGAGTTGAGCCAGTTCTGGGAGGGTGTCCGCCGCAACGCGCTGCGCGAGCTTCAGCGCGACGCGCAGCGCCAGGGAAACGGGGTTCTGGCGCACAGCCATTTCGGTCAGCTCCTCAAGATCGAGAGGGACAAGCAGCCGCCGCAGTTCCTCGGACGTCACATCGTGGTCGGCACGGTGATTCACACGCGGCGCTCCGCCACCAATGCGCGGATCGACGTGAAGACCGTGGTCGACATGCGCGGCGACGTGTCTCCCCTCGTGTCGGCGCGACCGCACGGGCACAACGCCTTTCCTTCGAATGAACAGGACGGACCCCTATGAGCGTAACCACGGACGTAACCAAGGACATTCCGCCCCATGCGATCGAAAGGCTGCGGGGCTTGCGGAACGAGGGCCATCCCGACGGCATCTTTACCTCGGATTTTTCGGTCAACGAGTTCCTGCTGGTGCGCAAGTCCGGCTTCGAGCCGATCGGTCTCTGCGTCGGCTCCTGCGTCTACCACGTCGGAATTCAGTATGGCAGCTGGGGGAAGAATCAGGAGCTCGATGTCCTCTCGCAAGCCATGTACCACGCGCGCGAGCTGGCGATGACGCGCATGCGCGAGGAAGCGGCTGGAATGGGGGCGGACGGCATCGTCGGCGTCGAGCTGACGGTGAAGCGGCTGGAGTGGAGCAGCGATATACTCGAGTTCATCGCGATCGGCACGGGCGTGGTTCATGCCAAGGGCCACACCGGATTCAAGGGCCCCGACGGACAGCCCTTCACCTCGGATCTCTCCGGCCAGGATTTCTGGACGCTGCTGCAGGCGGGCTACCGGCCGCTTGAGATGGTGATGGGCTCCTGCGTCTATCACGTGGCGCATCAGGGTTTTTTCAAGTCCCTGGGCAATGTTGGCAGGAACACCGAGATGACCAACTTTTCCCAGGCGCTCTACGACGCGCGCGAGATCGCCATGGAGCGCATGCAGCACGAAGCCATCGAAGCGGGCGCGGAAGGCGTGGTTGGCGTCGACCTCCACGAGGGTTCTCACGCCTGGCAGCCACATATCATCGAGTTCTTCGCCGTCGGAACGGCCGTCAAACCCATCTCGACCGAACAGGATGCGTCGGCGATCCCCGATCCGCAGCTGGTGCTGTCGGTCAACACTTGAGCGGAGGCAGTTCATGAGCGTCTTTGGGCGTATGGCCGACATACTTCAGGCCAAGACACACAAACTCCTGAACCATCTGGAGGATCCCGACGAGCTGCTGGATCTCTCCTACGAGAAGATGATCGCTGGACTGCAGGAGACGAAGCGGCATCTTGCCGACGTTGTCGCCGAGCAGAAATCGCTGGAGCGACAGATCGACGCGGCGCAGCAGGAGGCGACTCGCGCCGAGAACGACGCACGCATGGCCCTGCAGGCGGGACGCGAAGACCTCGCCCGCTCGGCGCTGTCGAGCAAGCAGGGTGCGCTGCAGAAAGTGGACACGCTCAAGGGGGCGCATGCGAATATCGCGGCGCAGGCCGACAAGCTGATCGCTTACCAGAAGAAGCTCGAGGCGCGCATCGAGCAATTCCGCACCGAGAAAGAGGTGATGAAAAGCAGCTATGCCGCGGCGCAAGCGCAAGTAAAGGTCACCGAATCGCTTACCGGCGTCGGCAAGAATTTGGGGAATGTCGGCGATGCGATGCGCCGCGCCGGCGACAAGGTTGCCGGCATGCAGGCCAAAGCCGATGCGCTCGATGGGCTGATGCAGTCCGGGGTGCTCTCCGATCCGCTCGACAACAGCACGGCGGCGCAGAAAGAGCTGAACGCCCTACGTTCGACCCAGGCGGTCGACGCCGAACTCGAAAAGCTCAAATCCGAAATGTCATCGCAGAAGCCGAAATCATAAGCTGAATCCGGCGGCTTCACGGCTGAAGCTGCCACTCGATCGCTTCGCCGGCGAGGAAGGGCGGAGCGGCCCGCATCCAGGATTGGATCGCCGATTCGCTCGGCGGGTTGAACCGGCGGGATAGGCTCCTTCGGGGCGCGGGCGTGAGCATCGCCCATTGACTTCGGCTGAGCGCCGACCAACTCCAGGGGCCGGGAGCGAAGCGCGCGCCTTCCCATGTTGTCGCTAAATGGGAAGGCGCGATCGACGAAGGCGGGCAGCGCTTTGATTGAGTGGCGCGCCGATCAATAAACCATCGGGCGAAAGATTCAATCGTCGCGGTAGAGCGGCGAAGGGCGGAAATTGCGCGTTCGTTCTGGAGGGTTAAGGAATTACCAAGGTGAGTC
>JASHUO010000534.1 GCA_030039975.1 Alphaproteobacteria bacterium | reverse complement strand
GCTTCCCGCCCGCGCCAATGCCGCGCTGACCGACATCGTCCACCGGGTCGAGCGCGGCGAGCTCAAGCCCGACCCCCGTCACATCACCGATCTGAGGCTCAATTGACCATGCCATAGGCTGCTCAGCCGCAGCGCGAGGAGGAAGCGATGCAATACCGCAGGATCTCGGCCGATTGTCATCTCGACTTGCCCTGGATGCCGCCGGATCTCTTCGTCTCCGAGGCGCCGCGCGAGCTGAAGGAGCGCATGCCCTTCGTCGTCGACGGCCCCGACGGGCCGCGCTGGACCGCGCGCAACGGGGCCAATTTCGGCCTGGTCAACGGCGTCGGCCCGTCCGGCCAGAAATTCGTTCCGGGCACCCATGCCCGGGTCGACATCATGGCCAGTACCGGCCTTTACGACGACGGCAAGAAAGGCATCCGCCGCGTCTCCGACCCGCATCTGCGCATCAAGGACATGGACCGCGACGGCGTCGATGCCGAAGTGATCTACGGCATTCTCGGCGCCGCCGGCCGCCTCAATGACCGCGAGGCGGCGAACGAGATGCTGCGCATCTACAACAACTGGCTCAAGGAGTTCTGCCGGCATTATCCCGAGCGGCAGATCGGCCTCGCCTGCCTGCCCTATGGCGATATCGACGCCGCGGTGAAGGAGATCTACCGCGTCGCAAAGATGGGGTTGCGCGGGCTCGAGCTCTCCTGCTCCTGGGACATGGAGCCGATGTGGCATCCGATGTGGGAGCCGCTGTGGCAGGCGGTGAACGAGGTCGGGCTGCCGCTCCACTTCCACACTTTCCCGACGGTGCCGCCCAAGGTGTTCGAGGAGCAGTCGGGACGGGCGCGGCGCGCCGCCTTCTTCACCGTCGTCTCCGGCTTCCAAATGAACCTCATCAACATCCTTGCGGCGCTGATGGGTGCCGCCGTGCTCGAGCGCTATCCACGGATCCGTGTCGCCTTCGGCGAGAGCGGCATCGGCTGGATTCCCTACGCCCTCGACCGCATGGATTTCGAATGGGAGGACCGCTTCACGGATCTCGGCCTCAAGATGAAGCCGAGCGATTATTGGCGGCGGCAATGCAAGGCGACCTTCCAGTTCGACCGCATCGGCGGCAAGCTGGTCGAGGATATGGGCGTGGAATCGCTGATGTGGGGCTGCGACTACCCGCATGGCGACGGCGTCTGGCCGGAATCCTCGAAATACATCGCCGAGCAGTTCGGTCACCTCTCGGCCGAGGCGACGTTCAAGATCACCTGCGAGAATGCCGGCAAGTTCTACGGGCTGATCAATTAGAGGCGCCTCGGCGCCGGGAGCGAGCTACGCCCCTGGTGTACACCGGGGGCATTTTTTTCGGCGACGCCCCCGGCGCCGAACGCGGTGTGGCACACGTGAAACATGCTGCACGATGTCAAAGAGCGCGGTTGTGCGATGATACCATTGCACCCCTTGGCGGCGCGCTTTGTCTGAGACAACGAGCCAGCGGCTACCCCCCACCGGGCAGCGCTGACGCGCTGCTAAAGGCGAGGCCAGTCCGAACTGTGCGGCTCCCGCGATTGCTGCGCAATCGCTGCCGGTAACCCGTTCGCTCGCTTTGCGAGCGAACCCTCCGGGGCCGACCACAGAGCGGTCGGCCGGGCTGCCCGAACGAACGCGCGTGGCGCGTTCGCCTTGACCTCAAGGGAGGTCAGCTGCCCCGTTAAAGTGTGGGATTGTGCCGGTGGGGCGGTGAGCACCGCGGATCGAGCCAGGTCCACACGCGAACGGGCGCGCTTCTGCCGCGGAGGGCTTGCTCACCCTGCTCGCGCAGTCCTGCGAGGAGTTCCGCGACGTCCGGCGGCGGCGCCGTGTTGACGGCTTCGATGATCGCTTCGGCGACGACGAGCGGCGTGTTGAGGTTGCGCGTAAGTCCCTGCAGTCGGCTCGCGGTGTTGACCGTATCGCCGATAACCGTGAAGGACAGAATTTGCTCGCTGCCCACATCGCCGATCACCGCCGGTCCGTAATTGAGGCCGATGCCAAAGGCGAGCGGCATCTCGCCCTGCTGCTTCCGCTCGCCGTTCCAAACGTCGAGGGCGGCTATCATCCGCGCCGCGCACCGCAGCGCCGCGGCGGCCTCGTTGCCATTCGGCTCCGGCACGCCGAAGACGGCGAAAATTTCGTCGCCGACATACTTCTCGACCGACCCGCCACAGGCAAAGATCTGCGCGGTCATCCGCTCATGGAACTGACGCAGCAGCGTGACGACGGCCTCGGGCGTCATTCGCTCGGCCATTTGGGTGAAGCCGACGATGTCGGCGAACAACACGCCGACGTGCTGTCGGCGCACCGCGCCGAAGGGCTCGTCGCGCTCGGCGAGAAGCGCCGCAAAGTGTGGCGAGAAATACCGAGACAGGTTGGCGCGAGCGCGCTCGGCGGCGGCGCGGCGACGATCCAATTCGCGAACGCGGGCGATCTCATCCAGCGTCTTGCGCATGGTTATTTCGAGATCGTTGAGATCGACCGGCTTGGTAACGAAATCGAAGGCGCCGCGGTTCATCGCGGTACGAATGTTAGTCATGTCGCCGTAAGCGGAGACGATGATCGCGCGTACCGCGGATTGCCGCTGCCGCAACTTGGCAAGGAGTGTTAACCCATCCATCACCGGCATGTTGATGTCGAGCAGCATCAGGTCGATGTCAGGCTCGGCGGCGAGCGCCGCGAGCGCCTCCTCGCCATGCCGGGCAAAGCGGAAGTCGAATTCACGCGCGCGAATTTGTCGGCGAAACCGCTGGCTGATCAACATCTCAAAGTCAGCCTCGTCATCGACCGCGAGGATCTTGGCGGCGCTCATCCGCCGGGGCTCGCCGGCAGCAGTTGCAAATGCGCCTTCAACAGATCGAAATCGACCGGCTTGGTGACGAATTCCCTGGCGCCGAATTGGGCGGCGCGGCGGCGGCGCTCGTCATCCCCGTAGGCGGTCACCATCATCACGGGCAGCGCGGGTCGCCGCTCCTTGATGACGCGCAGCAATTCGAGCCCGTCCATCCCCGGCATGTTGATGTCCGAGAGGATCACGATGAGTTGCGGCTGGATCTCGCTGGCGAGGCGTTCGAGGGCCTCCTCGCCTGACGCCGCGAAAAGCAGCACGTAGGCGCCTTGCCTAGTCTCTCGTCTAAAGCGCTGCCGGAACAACTCCGCAACGTCGGGTTCGTCGTCGACGATCAGGATGCTGACGCTCATCTATCCCCCCTCGCCGGCGGAGCCTGCCAGCCCCGCGGCAGCCGAACCGTAAATTCGGTGAAGACGCCTTCTTTGCTGTCGACGCTGATGGTGCCGCCATGCTGTTGCGTCACGATGTCGTAGCTGATCGAAAGGCCAAGGCCGGTTCCCTCCCCAGTCGGCTTGGTGGTGAAGAAGGGCTGGAACAGCTTTTCCCTGATGCCGGGCGGGATGCCGATGCCGTTGTCGCGCACCCTGACCTCGACGGCATCGCCGGTGTCGCGGGTCGCCACGCGCAGTACCGGGCGGAAGCCGCCGTCGCCAGTGGCACCCGAGCGCTTACTGGCGGCGTAGAACCCGTTGCCGAAAAGGTTGAGGAACACGCGCGTGATGTCCTGCGGCACAAGCTCGACCGGCTTCATCGCCGGGTCGAGTTCGCGCTCCATCGTGATATTGAAGTTCTGATCCTGCGCGCGCGCCCCATGATAGGCGAGGTTCAACGACTCCTCGACAAGCGCGTTGAGGTCGACCGTCTGGCGGTCGCCACTGCCGCCGCGCGAATGCGCCAGCATGCTCTTGACGATGCCGTCGGCGCGCCGGCCGTGCTCGGCGATCTTTCCAAGATTACCCGACAACATCCCGAGCACCTCGCCCAGCTCGGCGCGGCGGTCCTCGCCCAGCGTCTCCAGCGCCGCCCCCGCGATCTCCTTCAACTCGTCGAGCAGCTCATTCGACAGGGCGGCGAAGTTGTTGACGAAGTTCAAGGGGTTCTTGATCTCGTGGGCGATGCCTGCGGTCAACTGGCCGAGCGAGGCCATCTTCTCGGCCTGGATCAGATTGGCCTGAGCGGACTTCAATTCGGCGAGCGCTGTCTCGGCCGCGTCGCGGGCGGCGCTGATTTCCGCTTCCGCCCGCTTGCGTTCGGTGATGTCGCTGTAGATCAGCACGAAGCCGCCGCCCGGCACGGGATTGCGGCGCGCTTCGATCACTTTTCCATCCGGGCGCGTGCGCGCAAACAGCGCGGGGCGGTCGAGGGTCTCCATACGCCGAGCCAACTCCGCCTCGATGTTGTCAAGGGTGCCGAATTCGCCGCGGTCGGCGAGCATTTTGATGTACTCAACATACGTGAGGCGCTGCGCCAGCAGCGCATCGGGCAAATCGAGAATGTTCTGAAAGTTGCGATTCCAGGCGACGAGCCGCGGTTCAGCGTCGAACAGCGCGACGCCGTCGCCCATATTGTCGAAGGTGACGCGCAATTCGGCTTGGCGCTCACGCAGTTCGCCGAGCAGGCGCGCATTGTCCATCGCGATCACCGCTTGCGCGGCGAAATTCTGCAACAGCGCAATCTCCTTCTCCGAATACGCCTGCACTTCGGTGCGGAAGACCATAATGGTGCCGCGCGCCACATCATCATTGATCAGGGGAACAAACAGGATCGTGCGCGCGCCAGCCAAATCGGCCACTGCGCGGCGCATGGGATCGCCCTTTCGGTAGAGGTCGTCGTCTTCCATGGTATCAACGATTTGGAACACGCGTTTCGAGGTGATCACGCGCGCCACCGCAGGACCGAGCGCGTCCACCCCGACAAGACCGACATTGGTGATCCGTTTCGCGGTGAAATCCAGATATGCTTGAGGCACGTCCTTTTCCGCCGCAAGGTGGAAGCGCGTGCCGTCGAAGGTACGCATGGTGCCGAACGCCGAGTGACTGAGGCGCAAGGCTTTGTCGAGGATCGCGTCGAATACCGGCTTCAACTCACCTTGCGAGGTGTTGATGATTTGCAAGACTTCGGCGGTCGCAGTCTGCTGCTCCAAGGATTCGCGCAGTTCGCCGAGCAGCCGCGCATTTTCCATGGCGATGACCGCTTGGTCGGCGAAGGTGCGGACCAGTTCGATCTGGCGTTCCGTGAACGGCTCGACCCGCTGCCGTGCCAGCGCGATTACCCCGACCGGTTCGCCTTCGCGCAACAGCGGGACGCCGAGCACTGTTCGCGCCCGTCCGAGTTCTATCGTTTCGGGCACGACGTAGTCTGGATCGGCGGCGATATCGACGACCTGAACAGCTTGACGTTCGAGCGCCGCCCGGCCCGTAACGCTTTCGCGACCGGGG
>JASHUO010000533.1 GCA_030039975.1 Alphaproteobacteria bacterium | reverse complement strand
AAGAACTACCCGGACCTGGACGAGAACACCCGGGTCAACTTTTTCTCCCGCGCGGCGATCGACGCACTGCAGCTGCAGGCCTAGGCCGGATTCGTGCCGGCGCTGGTAATCGGCTGAAAGGTCGCTGAACCCATCGCCGGGACCGCTGGGATTCCGCTGCATGCCTCTCTGGCACTCCGTCCTTGCCTTTGCCTGGTGCCTGTTGGCGGGCCTCTTGATGTCGCTGGGGGTTGGTGGCGGCGGGATCCTCGTCGGGATCGGCCAGATCTCGCTGCTTGGCGTCGGTGATCCCAACGTCGTGAAGTTGGTGAACCAGCTGGCCGAGCTGGCGAGCCGCGTGATTTCTGTGCCCATGTATCAGCGCCAGAGACGTCTGGTCTGGAGCCTCGCCGCAGCCTATGGAGTCGGAGCGCCTGCCGGGGCGGCGCTTGGCGCATGGCTGTCCAAGTCGTACCTCTCCGACATGGCTGTCTACCGGCCTGCATTCGGTATCCTGACGGCTTCAGTCGCGTGTCGCGTTCTGTACGAGGACTGGGGTAGGTCTGCTCTTGCACATGCCGGCCGCCGCCGTGCGCGGGAAGCATCGCAACGCGCCTTGGAGCGGCGACTGCGCGCTCCGCCCGATCTTCGCCATGACACCGAGGTGCACACGACGGAGCTAAGCTGGCGGCGCGTGTCGGTGCGTTTTGGCGGCGAGGATTTCGCGTTCAAACCGATCTCGGCGGCTGCAGGCGGCTTCTTTATCGCCTTGTTCGGATCAGCCCTGGGCGTCGGCGGCGGGTTTCTCGTCACCCCGTTTATGACGAGCTTCCTCCTGTTTCCGATGTATCTCGTCGCCGGCACCGGCTTGGTCGCGCTGGTGTTGCCGCTGCTGGTCAGCGTCGGGAGCTACCTCACCCTGCGCGTTTCCCTCGATTGGCCGCAGCTCGCCATCGAAATCCCGGCGGTGATCCTTGGCTCTTTCCTGGGCCCGCATTTGAGCCGTCGCCTTGACGAGCGCACGCTCAAGACCCTCGTCGCGCTCGTTCTGCTTTTGATCGGGCTGTTCTACGTCGTCAGGTAATGCCCGTGATCACGTCGGATCGACAACTCTGGACGGGGTCTGAATAAGCTGCAACCATCTCCGAGACCATGCCCTTGGATCTGGACAGCGCTGCCGAAAGGGAAAGTCCGCGTGCGGACGGCCATCTCGACGTGTTCCGGGCCATCCCTCCGGAATATCGCGCGGCAGTGCTCGAGCAATGCATCCGCCGCGTGGTGCCCAAGCGGCGGGCCGTGTGGACCCAGGGTGAGAACGCCGAGTACGTGGCCTTCCTCGTCAGCGGCGCGGCAATGTCGCTTTATCAGGCGCCGAACGGTCGGATCGGCACGACCGGCTTCTGGTGTGCGGGTGACATTCTTGGCGCCGGGGATATCGGCTTGCGGACGACGCGGCTGATGACGGTGCGCTGCCTCGATACCTGCGTGATATACACGCTCAGCTACTCGCGATTTCAGCATCTTCTGCGCCGGTTCCCCGAGCTTGCCGACACCGTGATCCGGGCGCTCTCCTTGCGACTTCGATGGGTTTCCCAGCTTGCGGTCATGCTCGAAACCCAGTCGGGGGTTGAGCGGATTTGTGCGGCGCTGCTCGCTCTCGCCGATCGCTTCGGCCGCTCGGAAGCGCAGGGAACATTGATCGATTTGCGACTTACCAATGAAGATCTCGCCGCAATTTCGGGCCTGTCCCGTCAATTCGTGAATGCCACGCTGAGCCAGCTGCGCAAAGACGGCTATCTCCAGATGCGAAAGCGCGCAATGATTGTCGATCGTAAAGCGCTCACCGATGCGATGGGCGTGGATGGGATGCTCGGCTGAACGGACGAGCAGCTGCGAAACGCAAGCGTCCGGCGTGTCCCTTGCTTAGAACACGAAGACCGGCATCCGCTCCCAATGCTGCCCTTCGTAAAATTTTTCGCAGTCTCCGCGCGTGAGAAAAGTAGGGCCGTCGCTGTGGCGATCGTACCCGCCGGTGCTTCCGACCGACAAGATCACGGACGCCCCTTGATCGAGACATTCGACGAACTGGCCGTCCGGACTCCGAAAGATGTGGCTATCGAAGGCGCAGCCGCCGGTTAGCACCACGCATGATGCCATGAGGATGTTGCGCGCTAAACGCACGGGACACCAGCCATTCTCTCCGATAGCCTCCTTCTGGAGTCCCCGCGAAACCACGCGCTACGCCGCTCGGACGCCGGAAAGGAAGCGGGCGACTTCGGATTGCAGGCGCTGGGCGTCGGTCGACAGCGTGCCTGCGGCCTTCAGCACCTTGGCGGCAACGGTATCGGTCTGCGCGACGACGCCCTGAGCGGCGCTGACATTGCTCGACACCTGCCGCGCGCCGGTGGCGGCCTGCTGCACATTGCCGGCGATCTCGCGCGTGGCGGCGCCTTGCTCCTCGACCGAAGCCGCGACCGCGGCGGTGATCTCGTTCATGCGCGCGACGATGCCGCCGATGCCGTGGATGGCCGTGACCGCGGTTCCGGTCATCGACTGGATCTCGGCGACCGTGGCCTGGATCTCTTCCGTCGCTTTCGCGGTCTGGGTGGCGAGCTGCTTCACCTCGGAGGCGACGACGGCAAAACCCTTGCCGGCGTCGCCGGCGCGCGCCGCCTCGATCGTGGCGTTGAGCGCCAGCAGGTTGGTCTGCCCGGCAATGCCGCTGATCAGCGCGACGATGTCGCCGACGCGCTTGGCCGAATCGGCGAGCCCGCTCATCACCGAGTTGGCGCGCTCCGCCTCTTC
>JASHUO010000532.1 GCA_030039975.1 Alphaproteobacteria bacterium | reverse complement strand
TGATCCGCCAAGCCTCCGTCGAGGCGGCCGCGCGCGTCGCCTGCCCGGCCAGCGCCACCCGCTCGAGATCGCCGAGATCATAGAGAAAAGCGCCGTCGAGATCATTCACCGACGGCTCGGCATCGGCGGGAATCGCCGCGTCGATGACGAAGATGGGCCGGGTCGGGCGCCGCCGCAAGGCGGCAGCAATCCGTGGTGCGGTCAGCACGGCAGCGCCGCTGCCGAGCGCGGCGATGACGATGTCGGCGGCGGCCAAGGCCTGATCGAGCGCATCAAGCGGCGCGACATTGCAGCGCAAGCGCCGCGCCGCCCGCTCGGCACGGGCCGGCGGGCCGCAGACGACGAAATGGGCGAGCCCGGCGCGCTGAAATTGCTCCGCCATCAGCTCGCCCATCTCGGCCGGTCCCAGCAGCAGCGCGCTGCAGCGCGCGAGCTCGCCATGGATGTCACGGGCGAGCTGCAGCGCCGCTGCGGCGATCGATACCGGCCGCTCGGCGATGCGCGTTTCGCGGCGCACGCGCCGCGCCGCGGCGTAAGCAGCGGCGAAGACGCCTTCGAGCTCGGCGCCGGCGAGACCGAGCTCGGCGGCAAGCCGATGCGCCTCCTTCACCTGGCCCAGCACCTGCGGCTCGCCGATGACGAGGCTGTCGAGCGCGCTCGCCACGGCGAAGAGGTGACGGAGCGCCGCCATGCCCTCATGGCGATAGAGCGCGCGTCCGAGGCTCTCGGCAGACGCGCCGGCGCGGCGGGCGAGGAGCGCGAGCAACGCGGCGTCGGCGCCAGCGGTATGGCGCGCCGTGGTGACGAGCTCGATGCGGTCGCATGTCGCGATGAGCGCCGCTTCGCTGAGGCCCATGCCGCGGAAATCCTCCAGCGCCATGGCCAGCTCCGCTTCGATCAGCGCGAAATTATCGCGCAGCTCGCGCGGAGCGGTGCGATGATTGATGCCGATGACGAGCAAATCGATACCCGTCCCGGCTTCGCTGGCGCCGGGCATGGCGGCACGCTAGCGGAAAGGCGCGAGCCGGTCCTTGAGTGCCGCGAGCGGCACTTCGATCTGCTCGCCGGTATCAAGATCGCGCAAGGTCGCGGCCGCGCGCGCCAACTCGTCTTCGCCCAGGATCACGGCGGCGCGCGCGCCGATCTTGTTGGCCCGCTTCAAGCGCCGGCCGATATTGCCGGAATAGCCGAGCTCGACGGTGAAGCCGTCGCGCCGCAGCTCCCGCGCCAAGGTCAGCGCCGCCGCATCGCCGCGCTCGCCCATCGGGATCACCGCGATCGCCCGCGGCGGCGCCGCGGGCGGCGCGATGAGGAGCGCGAGACGCTCGATGCCCGCGGCCCAGCCGACGCCCGGCGTCTCGGGCCCGCCCATGATCGCCATGAGCCCGTCATAACGGCCGCCGCCGAGCACCGTGCCCTGCGCCCCCAGCTCGGTCGTGACGAATTCGAAAGCGGTATGGCAGTAGTAGTCGAGCCCGCGCACGAGGCGCGGATTGAGGCGGTACGCGATGCCGAGCAGATCGAGGCCGGCCCGCACCTCCGCGAAGAAGTGCCGCGCTTCCGGCGTCAGATAGTCGCCGAAATGCGGTGCCCCGGCATTGATCGCCTTGTCGCCGGCATCCTTGGAATCGAGAATGCGCAGCGGGTTGCGCTCGAGCCGGTTGCGGCTGTCCTCCGAAAGCCCGGCGCGGTGCTGGGCGTAATAGCCGACCAGCGCCTCGCGATAGGCGTGCCGGCTGGCCTGGTCCCCGAGCGTGTTGAGCTCGAGCACGGTGTGCTTCAGCACGCCGAGGGCGGCGAGGACATCGGCCGCGAGCGCGATCACCTCGACATCCGCCTGCGGCTGGGCGGCGCCGATGAGCTCGACATCGATCTGGTGGAATTGGCGGAACCGGCCCTTTTGCGGGCGCTCGTAGCGGAACATCGGCCCGCTGGCGAAGAATTTGAGCGGCAGGCTTTGCGTCAGCCCGTTGGAAATGACGGCGCGCACGATGCCGGCGGTATATTCCGGCCGCAGCGTCACCTCCTCGCCGCCGCGATCGGCGAAGGTGTACATCTCCTTCGTGACGATGTCCGAGGTCTCGCCGATCGGCCGGGCGAAGACCTCGGTGAACTCGAAGATCGGCGTCGCGATTTCCTGATAGCCGTAACGCTCGGCGATGCCGCGCGCCGTGTCGATCACCGCGCGATGGCGTCGCTGCTCTTCCGCCAACAGATCCTGAGTGCCGCGAACCGGCTGCAGAGCAGGCATCCGAACGTCGCGTCAGGACGCGGCCGCGTCAGCGGCCACCTGCTCGCGCTTCTGTGCCTCGATCTCGGCCGCCTTCTTCTCCACCATCTCGACGAGATGGTCGACGATGCTCTGATCCTTCAGGCGGTGATGCGGCACGCCGGCGACATAGACCTGATGCGTGTTGTTCCCGCCGCCGGTCAATCCGATATCGGTCTCGCGCGCCTCGCCGGGGCCGTTGACGACGCAGCCGATCACCGACAGCGTCATCGGCGTGGTGATATGCGCGAGGCGCTGCTCGAGCACCTCCACCGTCTTGATCACCTCGAAATTCTGGCGCGCGCAGGACGGGCAGGAGATGACGCTGACGCCGCGTCGCCGCAGACCCAGCGCCTTCAAAATCTCGTAGCCGACGCGAATCTCCTCGACGGGGTCGGCGGAAAGCGAAACGCGGATGGTGTCGCCGATGCCGGCCCAGAGCAGCGAGCCCATGCCGATCGACGATTTCACCGTCCCGGTCGTCAACCCGCCCGCCTCGGTGATGCCGAGATGGAGCGGATAGTCGCAAGCCTCCGCGAGCTGCTGATAGGCGGCGACGGCGAGGAACACGTCCGACGCCTTGCACGAGATCTTGAACTCG
>JASHUO010000531.1 GCA_030039975.1 Alphaproteobacteria bacterium | reverse complement strand
ATGCTCGATCGCACGCACGAGTCCGGAAGGAAGCGCCGCGCGGACCCTGGCGATCTCTTGGGCGGCGAGTGCCGGCCACTCCGAATCGTAGGGCGCGATCTCGATCTCATCCATACGAACGATGATAGCCGGTTGCGGCAGCGCAGGGTGCTGCTCAAGTGACGGCGGTCAGCGGCGGCGAGAGAGGCGCAACGCTTCGAGGAGGGCGAAGACGGCCGGCAGCGCCGCCGCTGCGGCGAAGGTGAGGCGAAAGCCGGCGATGAAGGCGGTGCGCGACGTGCCGCCAGCCGCGAGCGCTGTGGCCTCGAACGCGGCATAGGCGAGGCTGAGCACCGATGCGCCCAAGACCAAGCCGACGGTGCGGGTGAGCAGCGCCAGGCTGCCGGCGACGCCGCGCGCGCCCGGCGCGATGGTGCCGGTGACGATATCCATATAGGCGACCTGGAAGAGGCCGAGGCCGAGACCTTGCAGCGCAAGGCCGAGCAGGAGGGCGGCAAGATTGGCCGTGCCGCCGAGCGCGACGAGCGCCAGCCCCGCCGCGGCAAGAAGGGCGCCGAGCGTCGTGACGCCAGCCGCGCCGAAGCGGCGGGCGAGGGCAGCGCCAAGCGGCGAGCCGGCGACGGTGCCGAGGCCGGAAGCAGCGAGAACGCCGCCGGCGAGTGCGTCCGGCAGCGCGGCGATCCGCGCCAGCTCGTAAGGCACGAGCAGCAGCACGGCGAAGCTTGCGAGGTTGACCAGCACGCTGCCGAGATTGACCAGCGCGAAGCCCGGCGTGCGGAACACAGCGACGTCGATGATCGGTTGCGCGGCGCGGCGCTGGCGATGGAAGAAGCCGACAAAAGCCGCGGCGGCGGCGAGAAGCAGCGCCGCGGCTTCGATGGCGGCCGCGGCGCGCAGCCGGTCGATGGCGAGAATGAGAGCGGCGAGCGCGAGCGCGAGCAGCAGCGCGCCGGCGAGATCGAAAGCGGCGCGGTCGAAGCCGCCGCGCGGCGCCGATCGCGCTTGCCGCGGCAGCAGCAGCGCCGCCAGTGCGATCGGCACGCGAAACCAGTACACCGCCGGCCAGCCCCAGCGCGCGACCAGCACGCCGCCCAAAAGCGGTCCGAGCGCCGCACTCAGCGCGAACAGCATGGTGTAATGGCCGAGCGCACGCGCACGATCGCTCTCGCGATAGAGCTGGGTCAGCAAGGCCGGACCGCAAGCCAGCACCAGCGCCGAGCCGATCCCTTGCGCGACGCGCGCGGCGAGCAGCAGCGGATAGCTCGGCGCCAGCGCGCAAGCGGCGAGCGCGAGCGCGCTCCAGGCGAGCCCGGCGCGGAACACGACGCGATGGCCGGCGAGATCGCCGATCCGCCCCATCGCGAGCAACAGCCCGGCATAGGTAAGGACATAGGCGACGACCAGCCATTGGATCGCCGGCAGCTTCAGGCCGAAAGCGTGGGTGATCGCGGGGAAGGCGATGTTGACGGCGCTGTCCAAGGGAACGATGGCGGTGCCGAGCCCGATCAGCAGAACGCTGCGCCGGATCCTGGCGCTCATCGCGTCCGGAGCGCAGCCAGGCGCAGTGCCAGCGGTCCGAGGCAGGCGAAAGCGGCGATGGCGATGAAAGCAGCGCGCCAGGCCGCGCCATCCGATGCGCCGCCGGTGAGATCGAGCACGACGCCGACGACGAGCGGCCCGATGAACGAGGCGCCAAACCCGGCGCTCGCCTGAACCGCAAGGCTGGCGCCCTGCACCTCGGCCGGTGCCACCGTCACGGTCCCGGCCACCAGCGCCCCGGCATCGGCGGGGATGAGAAAGCCATGCAGCATCACCAGCGCCACCAGCAGCCCATAGCTCCCGGCCGCGGTGAGCCCGACACAAGCAGAGGCCGCGGCGGAGGCGAGCATGATCAGCGTGATCGCGCGCGTGCGGCCGATGCGCAGCGCCAGCTCGTTGCCGAGCACCGTGCCGGGCACGCCGAGCAAGGTCACGACGGTCGCGATCTCGGTCGGGCTCCAGGACAGCGCGGTGCTGCCGGCGCGGGCGGCGGCGAAGACCAGCAGGCTCACCACCCAGGAGCGCATCGCCCAGGCTTCGAAATTATGCGTGGAATAGGCGAGGACGTAGCCGAGCACGGCGCGGTTGGCGAGGGTGCGGCGGAAATCGGCGATGATGCTGCGGCGTTGCGCACGCTGCCGCGGCGCGGCGGAACGCACCAGCGCGGCGGTCGCGAGCATCGCCGCCAGCGGGCCCAGCGCCGCGGCGACGAACGCCATGCGCCAGCCATAAGGCGTCCCGACCCAGCCGGCGAGCAGGAAGGAAACGCCGGTGCCGAAGGAGTAGCACGCGGTGTAGATCCCGATGTCGCGCGCCGGCACGCGGTCGCGGCTGCGGTCGGTCAGGATCTTGAGCCCCGGCATGTAGGTGCCGGCGAGACCCACACCGGCGATGGCGCGCCAGAGCACCGCCGACCAGAAGCCTTGCGCCAGCGCCGCGAAAGCGAAGGTCGAGACCGCCGACAGCGCCGTGCCGCAGAGATAGACCGGGCGCGCATCCCTGCGGTCCGTGGTGCTCATGATCAGCGGCACCGCGAGGACGTAGCCGATGTAATAAACGCCGCTGATCCATCCGGCCTCGGTATCGCTGAGGCCCCATGCGGCGGTGAAGCCGGGCAGCAGCGAGGCGAAGGTCGCGATCGGCAACAGGCCCAGCACCAGGCAGACGCTCATCGCCAGCGTGAGGGCGGTACCGCGCATCGATCGGGACCCGAGGAGGGCTAGGGCAGGAGCGGGATGCCGATGATCGGCCCATGCCCGCCCAGCAGCAGCGCGTAAACGACGAGCCCGGCGACCCAGCGCCAGGCGCCGATCTCGCCCGGGCGGAATTGATTGCGTCCGGCGGCGATGGCGGCGAACGGCACGATCGAGGTCGCTGCGGCGAAGCCCGGCCAGGCCGCGCCGAACAGCCGCAGCCGCTTGGCGTCGATCGACACCGTGCCGGCGATTCCAACGATGGCGAAGGCGGCGAAGAAAACCAGCGATGCGACATCGCCATTGCCGATCAAATGCACCAGCGCCCAGAGGCTGACGCCGGTCAGGAAGGGGTGGCGGGTGATGCGCACAATGCCGGTGGGCGGCTCGGCGAGGCGTTTTTCCTGGGCGACGGCGGTGGGATTGGGCGTCACAAGACCGATGACCACCAGCAGGGTCGCCGGCAGCATCAGTAGGATGGCGACCGGCCGCCACCACAGCAGCAGGCCCCAGGTCGGGAGATAGGGCGCCCAGCGATAGGCGAGGATCAACCAGACGATCCCGACCACGGAGGCCAGCGAGAAGGCGGTGCTGTAACCGCCAGGGCCCAGCGCGGCGACCGCACGGTCGCGCAGCCGCGTACCGGAAATGCCGAGATGAATGCCGATGAAGAAGAGGGCGGCGAGGATCAGCGACAGCACAGCGGTTTCCCCCGATGTTTCTGCCGGCGAATCCTACAGGCCCCGGGCCCGTCCCGAAAGCCGGGCCCTTTGGCAACTAGTTGACCGACGCGGCGGGGGCCGGCGTCTAGGTTCCAAAATCAGAGATGCTGGAGACAGCGTGCGAGGCCGTCGACGCCCCACCTCACCCTCCCTCTCCGCCCCTTGGGGGCGGAGAGGGTTGGGGTGAGGTGGGGTAGGTCGGGGTCGAGCCGGGCAGCAGCATCTGGCACGAGCGATATAACAAGCGCAGGGCGTCAGCGATGGGCGAGCTTCCCGAGGGGATATCCGAGGTCGAGTGCGACATTCTCGTCATCGGCGGCGGCACGGCCGGGCCGATGGCGGCCTACAAGGCCAAGGTGAAGAACCCCAAGGCCCGGGTGGTGCTGCTCGAGAAGGCCAATGTCAAGCGCTCGGGCGCGATCTCCATGGGCATGGATGGCCTCAACAACGCCGTCATTCCCGGCCATTCGACGCCGGAGCAGTACACCAAAGAGATCACCATCGCCAATGACGGCATCTGCGATCAGGCGCCGGTCTTTAAATATGCCGAGCGCTGCTTCGAGATCATCCAGGAGCTGGACCGTTTCGGCGTCCGCTTCCAGAAGGATCAGACCGGCGATTTCGACGTCAAGAAAGTCCACCACATCGGCACCTATGTCCTGCCGATGCCGAACGGCGACACGGTCAAGAAGGCGCTCTATCGCCAGCTCCGGCGGGTGCAGCTGCTGATCTCGAACCGCTTCATGGCGACGCGGCTGCTCACGGCGAGCGACGGGCGGATCGCCGGCGCGATCGCGGTCAATACGCGCACTTCCGAATTCCTCGTGCTGCGCGCCAAAGCGGTGATCCTCTGCCTCGGCGCTGCCGGCCGGCTCGGCCTGCCGCATTCCGGCTATCTCTTCGGCACCTACGAGAACGCCGCCAATTCCGGCGATGGCTATGCCATGGCCTATCACGCCGGCGCCGGCCTCGCCAATCTCGAATGCTTCCAGATCAACCCGCTGATCAAGGACTATAACGGCCCGGCCTGCGCCTATGTCGCCGGGCCGTTCGGCGGCTATACCGCGAACAACGAGGGCCTGCGCTTCATCGAGTGCGATTACTGGTCAGGCCAGATGATGCTCGAATTCTATCGC
>JASHUO010000007.1 GCA_030039975.1 Alphaproteobacteria bacterium | reverse complement strand
CGTCTCGCCCTTGCCCTCCACCACGCCCAGCAGCGTGAGGCCCGAGGGCGATGCAGCCGCTCCCTCGGCCGCGGCGATCGGGCGCCGCGAGGCCCAGAACAGCGGCCGAGCCTCGATGGCGCGGTAGTCTTCGAGAGACGGCAAGGCGAACGCAGGGTCGGCCTGCGCCGACGGCGTCGGCGACCGCGCTGGCGCCGGTGCGACCGCTAAGGCCCCGATGGTAACCTCTGCTCCGTGCTCCCACTCGAGCCAGAGCGCCGCCCCGAGCGCGAGAGAGAGGGCAGCGAGCGCCAGGCGGCGGGTCAAGCGCGGTCTCATGCGGCGGGACCCGCGGGCTTGCGCACATAGCCGTAGAGCTCGAATTCGACATCGAGACCAGGCTCTTGCTGTTCCACCTGCGCCGCTTGCCCGACGCGGAACGGCATCGCCGTTTTGACGCTCACCTGGTCGAGAAACAGAAAGGGCGAGGCGGCTTCGAGGTCGTGAAAGATACGCACCAGCTCCGCCAGCTTCACCGTCATCAGCACGCGGACGCCGACCCGCCGATAAGGGCCTTCATCGCGCACCGGCAAGGGCTGCGCGCTCCGGAACACGCCGCGCGCCGCTTCGGTTGCGCGATTAAGGCGACTCTGCAGCTGCGCCGAGGCGAGCGCATCCGTGGGGCCGGCGAGAAGGCCTGGCGCGGCGGCGCGCCGGCTCTTGAGCTTGGCGAGCTCGGCCTCCAGCGCCGCGGGATTGCGCCCGGCCGCTTCGAGCCTGCCGAGCGCGCTGTCGAGCGCGTCGGCCGAAGCCGTCGCATCGGCATAGGATTGCCACAGCGGCAAGACCACCCAGAATCCGACAAGACAGAGCAGCGCCGCCAGCAATCCCACCGCGACGACACGGCGCATCGCGGGCGACGCCTGCGCCAGGACTCCCGGCGGGCTCATCGCTTGGCTTCCTGCGGCTGGGCGGCGGGTGCGACGGCATGGGCCGACACCGAAAAGCGCTCGCGCCCATCCGACTGGCGTGTCACCGGCGACAGAAACGCCGTGCCGGTGAAGACCTGCGAGTGCTCCAGCGCGTCGACAAGACCCGAGGCCGAGACGGCGCTGCCGGTGAGCCGCACTTCCGCGCCGGTCATGTCCCATTCCGTGAGCCACGCTGTGTCGGGCGTCACCCGTGTCGTGTCGAGGAGCAGCTGCAACGGGTTGGGGGCGGCGCGCTTCTTGTCGAGGAGATAGCGGTCTTCCCCGACGAGCTCGTCGATCTGATGCTGCAGCCGGACGGCGGCGATGTTCGCATGCTTGGCGGCTTCGAAGCGCGCGGCGAGATCCGCGGCGCGCCGCTGCGCTGCGGAGATCGGCAGCCAGACGAGGGCCGCGACGAGGCCTGCCGCGACCAGGCCGAGCCCCCAGGCGGCCCAGTCGCGCTCGCGGCCGGGACGGTTCGCACGCGACGGCGCGGCGCGTAGCAGATCGCCCGAGGCGGATTCTCCGGCCTCGTCCGCCGCGTCGACCCGGCTCGGCTCGAGCCCGAGCGCGCGCGACGCCTGCAGCGCCCGGTCGAGCGTCGCCCGCGGCGTCACCACGACCTCCGCGATGAGGCGCTTGCGGGCGGGCTCGAGCCGGATCAGCCGCACCGCGAACACCGCGTGCTCGCGCGAAAACGGCGTGCGCCGGTCGAGGTCGTAGCCGACGGCTTCTTCGAGATCCGATTGCGCCGCGATGGGCAATTCGAGCTGCTGGCGCGAGACGAGAGGTTGCGGCAGGCGTAACACCACCGGCATGTGCCCGGCGCGGACAGCGCGCAGAACCCCGGCGGCACGAAGCGCCTGCGCAGCGGCGTCCGGCTCGGCAAGGGCGAAGCGGCCGAGCGGCCGGCGCTGGCGCCCGGATTCGATGGCGAGAGTGGCTGCGCTCAGATCGGCCGAAGGCGCAAGCACCAAGGCGTCTTCGATGGCGGGGGCGCTGAAGCGCTGCGGCAACAGTCCGGCGAGCTCGTCGACCCACCACCGGGCGAACTGGCACGCCGTCGCGCCGGCGCTCTTCAATCGCGTCATGTCTCCAAGAGCGAGCATCGCCTCACCTCATTCTCGTACGGGCGGCTGCCCGGCGAGGCGCAGGGCGACCACGAGATCGGGCATGGTGGTGCCGTCGGAAAACGCAACGGCGATACGCGCCAGGCTGGGAAGAGCCTGCGCCGCATCCCATTCGTCGTGCCAACTGGGGCGCGCCTCGCGCGCGACCGTCCCGTAATAGCTCAGCTGCACCTTCGCCACGTCATCGAGCAGCACGGTGGTCCGGCCCGAGGCGCCCGCCGGCACGTCGAAGAGGCGCGCGCCCAATTCCAGCCGACCATTCGCGCCGCGGGCCGGTGGGCTGAAGCGCAGGCCATACGCCATCAAACCTCCCTCGGGCGTGCTCTCTGGCGCCGGCGCGAGGAAAAGCAGCTGCGTCGGCCCGCCCGCGAAAGCGATGCGCGCCGCGCCGGACTCCTGATCGAGGAGCGGCCGTGCATCGGCGAGCGTGGTCAGCAGGAAATCCTGCGCCGCAGCGATCCGCTGCGCCCGGTCGATCCGTTCGGGATGACGGGTGAAGCGCTTCGTGGCGAGACTCATGCCGCCGGCCAGGACGACGGTGAGGAGAGCCAGCATGCTGACCGCGACGAGCAGCTCGACCAGCGTGAAGCCCGCCGCTGCGGCGCAACGCGGTTGCGTGCGGGACGCCGTCATTGTCCGGACTCCGCCGTGGCGCTGGCAATGACGCGGAGCGTCGACAGCGAAATGCTGCGCTGCCGCCTGCCCTCGTGCC
>JASHUO010000530.1 GCA_030039975.1 Alphaproteobacteria bacterium | reverse complement strand
CGCAGGGTTTCTGCGCAGGTCGCGATGAACCAAGAGCTGTCCCCGAGAAAGCAGGGCAAGCCGGCCACACCGACACCGGCCCGCACGGCAATCAGGTGCCTGAGGACGTGGAGCCGGGGAACGTCGCCCGGCTCTATGCCAGGATGGCCCGGGATCTGCGTGAGGGCACCCGCTCAGCGCCGAGCTTCGAAGATGCTGTCGCCGTGCATCCATCAACGCAACCGATACTACACGGGATAGCACAGATAGGTGTGGAGGATGTATTTGGGGTCCGATCGAGGGGACAGTCCGGCGTGCGGAAAGAGCCAGAGCGGCGGGAATGCGACGAGCTTGCCTGGCGCCGGGGCTACGGCAACATCGAGCTCCGGAAATACAGTTTCGCCTCCCTCAACGGAGTTGAGATAGAGGATCGCGGTCATGAAGCGCCGCGCAGCGGCTTGCCCCATCACGTCCACGTGCAAGCCGAAGAAATCCCGACCGTCCGGGAGATAACGCTTCAGCCGCAGATGCTCGAAGCAAAATTGCGGCGGCCAGAAGCGCGCATTCACGGCGAGCTGATAGCGATTGAGGCAGGATAAGAAAGCCGGGACGAGCGTCTTGTGCTGATCTGGCCAATGTTGCGTGACGTTGATCTGCGTAAAGCTATATCCACACTCCCGCCGGACGTCTTCCTTCCCAGGAGACGCCTCGAAGCGTGCAATAAGCTCACGGCACGTCTCTGGAGAGAGCACGTCATCGAACACGATGATGTGGTCGGAAAGCGATGGCTTGGCCATGGCCGCTCCAATCGGATAAGCGACCACGCGCGCCCCGTTTTTGTCGCCCACGGGATTGAAGGCGACAATCCCGCAGGATGGTGAAAATCCCGTTAAGCGACGCATCCTTTGATTTGGCCGCCGCGCGATGTGCGCTCGCCGATCACACGGCGATGTACCATGGGCTTGCATACCAGCGGGCGCACCTCGCGACGGCATCAGTCCTCGATCCGCTGCAAGCGGCGGCAATGTCGATCCCCGGGCCGGACGGGTGGTGTTAATTTAATCTAAATGCATAACATCCAAGATAGTTGGGCGCGGGGCTACCTCCGGCGACATAGGAGCTTCCGATGTCCATCACGAGTGTGAATTCTTCACAAGCGAGTCTCAGCCCGCCGAACAGCCAGCTCCTCACCGAGTTCAAGAACGATTTTCAGCAGCTCGGTCAGGCACTCCAATCGGGAAATTTAACTGCGGCGCAGCAGGCTTATGCGACGCTCAGTCAGTTCGTCAGTCAGAACTTCCCGTCGAGCGGCGCCAACGGTCAAAGCAACCCGCTCACCCAGGCGCTGAGCCAGATCGGCAGCGCGTTACAGTCCGGCAACCTCTCCTCGGCGCAGCAGACCTTCTCTGGGCTGCAATCGGCGGCGCAGGCGCAAGGCGGCCAGGGCGGAGGCCCCGCGGGAGCCGGGGGAGCCGGCGGCGGTGCCGGTGGCGGCGGATCGTCGTCTTCGTCATCGTCGACGATCGTGAGCCAGACGAGTACGACGACGCCCAATGGTGTGACGACGACAATTGTCACCTACGCGAACGGGACGACGCAGACGACGACGACATACGGTGCGCCGACCTCTTCTTCCCAAAGTATTATCGCGTAGATCGCGTTCCCCGAGCGGCAGGAGCGGCGGCGCGGGCTTGGCCATGGACCCGCCGGTGGGAGAAGGAACGACGGCTCTGATCGGCGGAACGAACCTATGTGCGCAGCTGGTTCGAACCCCACACCGATCCGCGAATTGCTAGGCAGCGGCGCGCGCTTTTTGGCTCAGCCGCCGTTGGGCCGGTCCAGCTTGTCGGCGCAAGCATCAAGATGCTCCGCGATCTGCCGCAGCTTCGGCGAGATGGCGGTCTGGTACTGATCCGCCAGTTTGCGGAACTGTGCTGCCCTCCGTCTCAGCTGGCGCGCCTCTTCGCCGTGCGGCATCTGGGTTATGCACCGCCGCCGATCTTCGGCGCGATCACGAGCACGGTGGGCGCAGCCGCGTTTCCCTCGGCGCGTTCTGCCTCTTCCTCGAATTCGCGCGCCCACAACTCCAGTTGGACGATCATCTCCGGCACTTTGGCGTGACCTGCCAGGGCGCGAAGCCCGGCGGCTTTCGCGCGAAGGAATTCTGCGCTCGACATGGCCGGCTCTCCGAAAGGCTCTGCAATCGTGAACAGACGGCATTGCGAGATGTCACCACCAGAGCGGCAAAGCGGGCGCAACGACATCCCTGCGAGAAAATGCGCCGCCAGCTTGCGCGTGGCGAGCATTCTCCGTCGACGCGGGCAAGTTCGCCACGGAGCGCTTATCAGCACGCGGCGTTCGACTGATTCAGCAGGCCGCGTTCGACTGAACGAGGCGCTTTGTCCTGGGAGGATGAAAATGAATCGACTTCTTGCGTTCACATCCGCAGTCGCGCTCATGGCATCGCCCGCCGTCGCGCTGGCGCAAACCAGCACCACCTCACCATCCGAAAGCTCATCAACGATGACCGGCAAGGTGAGCGAAGCCCTGATTAAGCAGAAGCTCGAACGGGAAGGTTACAGCAACATCGAGCTAAAGCATGAAACCTCAACCTCCGGGTCCGGAACGTCCACGCCGGGAACCTCCGAGGCGTCGAAGCCGGAATACACCGGCACGGCGACAAAGAACGGCAAGACCGTCGACATTGAAGTGAACAGCGAAGGTCAGGTGACCGAGAAGTAGGACGTCTCGGCATTCGCTCGGGGGGCAAAAGCCCCCCGGGCCTCCTCAGGCGCACCTCTGCCTCCGGACCCGTTCCAGAAATTTGTTTGCGCTGGGCGGTTCATCCAAAATTTAGCGCTCGCCAAGGGATGGTGCTGCACAAAGCAACGTTCGCCCGGCATGCAAGACGTCGAGATCGATGACCTCCGCCGCAAGATCGAGCGATACGAAAATCTGCTCCGCAGCGTCGGCGACGAGCGTACGCGGCGCGAGATTGAGCGGATGTTAGAGGAAGCGCAACAGCGGCTTGAGAAGATCGAGAAGCGATCCTCGTCGTGAGCACCTTGAGCGGCTCGTCGGAGAAGAACGGGCGCGACGGCGGACTTAGGGCAGCTTGTCGAAAAAGAGATAAAGCGCGGAAATCTGGCCGTCCCGAGCGATGATGAAATCAGT
>JASHUO010000529.1 GCA_030039975.1 Alphaproteobacteria bacterium | reverse complement strand
AAGGTCAGACGCGCAAGGTGCTGGAGAATCTGGCGCTGCTGCTGGAGGCGGGCAGCTTGCGCCGGGCGGATATCGTCCGCGTGCGCATCGCACTCGTCGATTTTCCGCGCCTCTATGAGCGGATGAATCTCGCCTATGTCGAGTTCCTCCCGCCCGACCGCCTGCCCGCCCGCAGCTGCATCGGCGTCACCGCGCTGACCCGCGGCGCGCTGGTCGAGATGGATTTCCTGGTGCGCCGCGCGAAAGGATGACGCTTGCGTCTGCGACGCAAGCGACCCCCCTCCCTAACCCTCCCCCTCAAGGGGGGAGGGGGGTGCGACGGGAGTCGCTTTAGTCGGACGGCCCCGCCTCACTTCACCGATGAAAACACCGTCGGCGTCAGGATCTGGTTGATGACGCGCTCGACGATCTGCCCGTCTTTCTCGGTCTCGGCGCGCGCGTTGATCCATTCCTGGTCGGCCATGAAGGCGTTCCATTTGCTTTCGCGCTCGGCGAGAGAATCCCAGGCCAGGAAATAGACGAGCTGCTGATTGCTTTCGCCGACGACGGTGGTGAAGAAGCCGGCCTGCCGAATGCCGTGCTTTTCCCAGATTTTGAGTGTCTTCGTCTCGAAGCGCTTGAGCAGCGCCGGCAACCGCCCGGGAATGCAGTGATAGACGCGCATCTCGTAGAGCATGCTGATCCTCCCTGTCGAACCTTGCGACCGGTTATTTGTCGACGCGGGACCCCGCCTCGTCAAGGGTCGCTCCGGTAGCATCGCATCGCAGGCGTTAAGCCAGCTTGGTACGGAGCGCGGCGGAGAGCCGCTCGGCGGAGAGCACGATGACGAAGGTGAGGATCAGCAGCAGCGAGACCGTGCGATATTGGAAGAGGTTCATCGCCGTCAGCAGCTGGAAGCCGATGCCGCCGGCGCCGACGAAGCCCAGCACCAGCGATGCTCGGATATTCTCGTCGAGGCGATAGAGGCTGATGCCGAGCAGCGAGGGCAGCACCGTCGGCACCACGCCATGGGTGAAGATCTGCAGCCGGCGCGCGCCGGTCAGCGCCAGCGCGTCGATCGGCGCCATGTCCATATGCTCGATGGTCTCGGCGAAGAGCCGGCCGAGCATGCCGATCGAATGGACGGCCAGCGCCAGCCCGCCGGGAAACGGGCCGAGCCCGACGGCGGTGACGAAGAACAGCGCCCAGACCAGATCCGGCACCGCGCGGGTAAAGCCGATGACGCCGCGCGCGAGGTAATAGAGCGGGCGCGACGGCGTGACATTGGCGGCGGCGAGCACGGCCAGCGGCAGCGCCATGATGACGCCGGCGATGGTGCCGAAGATGGCGATGTCGATCGTCTCCAGCGCCGGCCAGAACATCGAATCGATCTGCGAGAAATCGGGCGGCGTGGCGCGGCGGATGATGTCGGCCATGCCGTGGATGCCGGTGATGAGGTCCTGCGGCCGCGCCTGAACGACGATGAGCGCCTGGACGATGATCAGCGGCACCGCCAGCATCACCGCCAGCTTGCCGGCGGAAGCCAGCAGGCCGGACCAGCCGCCCTCCCGCGCTTTCCCGCCTTGCGGAACGACGCTGCTGCTCACGCCGCCTCGCTGAGATAAAGGCGGCGCACCGCGTCGCGCGACACCTCTTCGCGCGGCAGATCGAAGGCGACGCGCCCCGCGCGAATGCCGACGACGCGGTCGGCATAGCGATAGGCGAGCTCGACCTGATGCAGCACGCAGAGCACGGCGAGGTTCTCCTCCGCGGCGAGCCGGCGCAGCAACCGCATGATGTCCTCGGCCGCTTCCGGATCGAGGCTCGCCACCGGCTCGTCGGCGAGCAGCACGCGCGGGCGCTGCGCCAGCGCGCGGGCGATGGCGACGCGCTGCGCCTGCCCGCCCGAGAGCGTCCCCGCCCGCTGCCGCGCGAGATGGGCGAGCCCGACCTCGCCGAGATAGCGCTCCGCCGCGGCCAGCTCGGCGGCTGGCAATCCCCCCAGCGCCGTCCACAGCGTCGGATGCCGGCCGAGCGCGCCGGTCGCGACATTGGCCAGCACGCTGCGCCGCCGCACCAGCGCCGCGTGCTGCGAGATGACCGCCAGGTCGAGCCGGGCGCGGCGCAGCTTCTCGCCGGTGAGCCGGGTGAGATCGGTCCCGTTCACCCGCACCTCGCCCGTGTCGGGAGCGAGGGTGCGCGAGATGCAGCGCAGCAGCGTGGTCTTGCCGCTGCCATTGCCGCCCAGCACGATCACCAGCTCGCCGGGGCGGACGACGGCGTCGAAGCCGGCGAGCGCCTGCGTGCCGCTGGGATAGCGCAAGGAGAGATGATGCACCTCGAGCATGATCTGGCTCCCGGCCCGGTCGATTGTGAAGCTAGCTCAGCTCAACTTGTTGAGATCGATGTTGAGCGTCTTCACGAGAGCGCGGATGCCGTTGTAGGACGCGTCGGTCTGCGGCACGGTGCGCATGCCCTTGATGCCGATGATCTTGCGGTCGGCCTCCGGCAGCTCCGAGAGATCGAGGTTCTGCAGCGCGGCGATGAGCCGCTGTTTGAACGCGGGCGGCAGATCGCTGCGCACCGTGAGCGGGTCGATCGGAATGGGATCGGACTTCCACAGGAAGACGAACTGGCCATCCTTGTACTGGCCGCGCTGCGTCGCCGATTCGAGCTGCGAGCTGTTGAGCTCGCCGGCCTCGACCTTGTGGTTGTAGAGCGCCTCGAAGGAAGAGGTGTGGCTCCCGGCATAGATGGCGCGGATATCCTTGTCGGGATCGATGCCGGCCTTGCGCAGGCCATAAGCCGGGAAGAGATGGCCCGAGGTCGAGGCGGGATCCGAGAAGGCGAAGGAATGGCCGCGGATTTCCGCGACCGTCTTGATGCCGGAGCCCGGCCAGGTGACGAGGCTCGCCCAATAGGTATCGGGCTTGTTGTCGGCATTGGCGAAGGTCGCGACCGCTTCGGCCTTGGCCACCTGATGGGCGAGAACATAGCCCAGCGGCCCGAATTCGCCGGCCTCGAGCTTGCCGCTGCGCATCGCCTCGATCTCGGCGTTGTAGTTGGTGGTGACGTAGATCTTCACCTCGCAACCGAGCTTTTGTGCGATCAGCTTGCCGATATGCTCGTAGATCGGCACCAGCTTCGGCGCCGTGTCATAGGGCTCGACACCGAAGCGCACGACGCCGCCATTGGGACAATCGGCCGCGCTCGCCGCCTGGGCGGCGGACGCTGCGGCGATCAGCGCGGCCAATGCCGCGCCGGCTACGGCCACGCTTCGGGACCGATTTCGCATTCTCCCACTCCTCTGCTCTCGGCTAAGATCGCGGGCCCCCGGGCCGGCGTCGCGCAGTGTGCGCTGCAGCGCGTTCTACGCTGGCGGCGTTGCGGTCCCGTGATGTTTGAATGACAGGTCCGAGACACACTCTTCCAGAGAACCCTGATTGAGCTATCGATTCGCCATCTATTGGGCGCCGCCGCGCGGCGCGGCGCTGGCCGAGATCGGCGAAGCCTGGCTCGGCCGCAGCGCCGAAAGCGGCGGGTCGCTGGCGCGGCCGCATCTTCCCGGCTTCGGCGCGAACGAGCTCGAAGCGGCCACCGCCGAGCCGCGGCGCTACGGCTTGCACGCCACCTTGAAGCCGCCCTTTCGCCTGGCGGAAGGCGGCAGCGTGGCAGCGCTCGAAGCCGCCTTCGACGATTTCGCCCGGCGCCAGCCCGGCGTGACCGCGCCGCCGCTCCGGCTGAAGCGGATCGGCCGCTTCCTCGCGCTCGTGCCCGGCGCGCGCACACGAGCGCTCGACG
>JASHUO010000528.1 GCA_030039975.1 Alphaproteobacteria bacterium | reverse complement strand
GGCGAGAAAGCCGTCTTGTCGCTCAATCTGCCTGAGGCGTTCGTCATCCTCTTCGATCCCGTGACGCATGCGACGCAGTTTCTTGACGTCAAAGGCGAGCCGACGCGCGAGCGGCGAAGCCTGTCGGTCGTCTTCAACCCGGTGCGGGCTCCGACCGGGACCACCGAGCTGCGCCCGGGCCCGATCCGCATCTCGCTTGAGAACCGCACGCGGCAAAGAGTATTGCCCGCTCTCTGGATCGCCGGCGACAAACTGCATGAGCTGCTCGGTCGCCGCCGGCCGTTCGTGACGGCAAAACGGCTCCTCACCAATCAGGTCTTTCGCGACCTCTATCACACCGACACACTCGACATCGATCAGCGCCTCAAGGTGACGAGCCTGACCTTTTTGTTTACCGACCTGAAGGGCTCGACCGAGCTTTACGAGCGCGTCGGCGATCTGGCGGCGTTCGATCTGGTCAAGGCGCATTTCCGTGCCTTGACGGAGATCGTCGCCGCCGAAACCGGCGCCGTGGTAAAGACGATCGGCGACGCGGTCATGGCGACGTTTCCGACACCGGACCGAGCGGTTGCCGCGGCGCTGCGCATGCGGGACGCCATGCGCAGCCTCAACCGCGAGCGCCAGCGCGACGATCTGCTGTTGAAGATCGGCATTCACGAAGGCCCGTGCCTCGCCGTGGTGCTCAATGATCGACAGGACTATTTCGGGCAGACCGTCAACATCGCAGCGCGCGTGCAAGGCCTGGCGGCGTCGCGCTCGATCCTGGCGAGCGGCTCGGTCGTGGAGGATCCGCAATCCCGGGCGGTGCTGCGCAACAACGGCCTGACGCCGGTCGCGCGCAACGAGCTCATTCGCGGGGTCACCGACGGCGTCGCCGTTTACGAGATTCCGTGACGATCAGGAATTCCGCTGGTGGCTCAGCAGAGCCGCACCGAACGCTTCGAACAAGGCGCGATTGACGCTATTGGTTTGCGGGTCGTATTCGGCGTGCCACTGGACGCCGAGCGCAAAAGCGGCTGCATCGGCGACGCGGATCGCTTCGATCGTGCCGTCTTCCGCCACACCCTCGACGATGATGCGCTCGCCGGGCTCGAGAATGCCTTGGCCATGCAGCGAATTCACGCGGATCGCGTTACAGCCGAAGAGCTTCGCGAAGACGCCGTCGGGTTGGAGCTTTACCTCGTGCCGATCGGCGAAGACGACCTGCGGATCGGGATGAATGTCGCCATTCTCCAGCCGCGGCGCGCGGTGGTTCAGACGCCCCGGGATGTCGCGAATTTCCGGATGCAAGGACCCGCCGAAGGCAACGTTCATTTCCTGGATCCCACGGCAGATTCCCAAAAGCGGCACGCCCCGGTCGACGCAGGTCCTGGCCAGCGCCAGGGCCATCGCATCGCGATCGGGATCGTAGGGTTCGTGCCGGGCATCGGGCTCGACGCCATAGCAGGAAGGATGCACGTTGGCGCGGGCGCCGGTCAGCACGATGCCGTCGACCGCGCGCAGAAGGTCGTCGATATCGGTTATGTCGCGCGTTCCGGCGAACATGAGCGGCAGCGCGCCGGCAACTTCCGCGAGCGCGGCGAGATTGCGTCTGCCGACGAACTGGCCCCTGTAGACGTGATTGACGATATGGGCGTTTCCGATCACGCCGACGACCGGTTTTCTCATCTCCAGCGCCTGCCGCTCCTCGCCTTTTGGCTGTATTGACTTAGTGCGAGTCGCGGCGCTCTGCAACGGCTCGATTTGCAAGGCCGACCGTCGCAAACCGCACAACATTAACGGGATTGTTAACCAAGCTTGCCGCGGACATCGTAGGGGTGCTTGGCGCCCCAGCGCTCGATGAAGGAGGTCAGCTCGGCATCGGGGGGATCGGGCAGCACGACGCGCAGCTTCACATACTGGTCGCCGGACTTGCCCGCCGCCGCGATGCCCTTGCCTTTGAGACGGAGCGTCGCGCCGCTATTCGAGCCGCGCGGCACCTTGAGCGCCACCGCGCCATGGATTGTCGGCACCTTGACCGTGGCGCCTAGCACCGCCTCGGTCAGGGTCACCGGCAGCTCGACATGAATGTCCTGCTCCTTGCGCTGGAAGAAAGGGTGCGGCTCGACCTCGATCTCGAGATAGAGGTCGCCGGGGGCGACGCCGCGCGGCGCGCGCGGACCCTGGCCCTTGAGGCGCAGCGACTGGCCGCTGTCGATGCCGGCGGGGATGGTGATGTCGATGTTGCGGCCATCCGCCGTGGTCAATCGGCGCTTGCCGCCGAGCGCCGCGTCGAGAAAGGGGAGGCGCAGCGCCTGGCTCTGATCGCCCAGCCGTTCTTCGCTTTCGCGCCGGCCGCGGCCGAGAATCTCGGCGATGATCTCATCGAAGGAGAAACCGCCGGCGCCGGCGCGCTGATAGGCGCGGGTGCCGGCAGTGGCGCCGGCGCCCGCCCTGGCTCCCTGGAAGCCGCGTTCGCTGCCGGCGGCGTCGATTTCGCCGCGGTCGAAGCGGGCGCGCTTCGCCGGGTCGGAGAGCAGGTCGTAAGCCGCCGTCACTTCCTTGAATTGCTGCTCATTGGCACGGTTGCCGGGGTGGAGGTCGGGGTGGAGCTTCTTTGCCAGGCGGCGATAGGCCTTTTTT
>JASHUO010000527.1 GCA_030039975.1 Alphaproteobacteria bacterium | reverse complement strand
GCCGATGATGGCGATCACGCTGAGATCGTACCGGAACACCATGAGCATGATCAGTGCGCCCACGCCCGCGGACGGAAGCGCCGACAAGATGGTGATCGGATGGATGCAGCTCTCGTAGAGCATGCCAAGCACGATGTAGACCACGAATATCGCCGCGAGCACCAGCAACGGCGTCGAGCTTAGCGAGGACTGAAACGCCTGCGCCGTCCCTTGGAACGACCCCTGAAGCGTTATCGGCGTTCGCAGCCGCGCCTCGAGAGCCTGTATCCGGTCAACCGCCTCCCCCAGCGAAAAGCCGGGGGAGAGGTTGAACGACAGCGTGACGGAAGGGAATTGCCCCTGGTGGTTTACCGTGAGCGGTTCGACCTTGTTGGTGAAGTGCGCGACGGTGCTCAACGGCACCTCGACGCCCGTGTCGCTCGGCAAGTAGATGCGCGACAAGGCCGCGGGATCCTTCTGAAATTCCGGTTGCACCTCGAGGATCACTTTGTACTGGCTCGTCGAGGTGTAGATCGTCGCGACCTGCCGCTGTCCGAAGGCGTCGTAGAGCGTCTGATCGATCAGCCCGGCCGAGAGGCCCAGCCGATAGGCCGCGTTGCGATCCACTTCGATCGCGATATGCGGCGACGAGATCTGCTGGTCCGAGGCTACGTCCTGCAGCTCGGGCAGCTTCTGCATGCCCTGCTGGATGATCGGCGCCCAATGGTTCAATTCTTCGGTATCGGTGTCGCTCAGCGTATATTGATATTCGTCCTGGGAGAGGCGGCCGCCGACCGTAATGTCCTGGCCCGCTTGCATGTAGAAGGCGGCGCCCTCGACTTCCGCCACCTTGGGCCTGAGACGCTGTATGACCCGCTGTGCCGAGACGCTCCGCTCGCTGAAGGGCTTCAGCTGAATGAACATGCGCGCCGTGCTTTCGCTTGGGTTGCCGCCGGTTGCGCCGACAAACCCGACCACCGCCGCTACGGCAGGGTCGGTGAGAATGGTCTTCGAGAATTCCTCCTCGATCTGCGACATCTGGGCGAAGGAAATGTCCTGACGCGCCTCCGCCTCGCCGAAGATAAAGCCGGTGTCCTGCTCGGGAAAGAAGCCTTTGGGAATGACGACGTAAAGGATGCCGGTGACGACGATGAGGCCAAGCGTCATCACCAACATGAGCGGCTGATGGCGGAACACCCAGCGCAGCCCCCGGTCGTAGGCGTCGACCATCCCGTCGAAGAAGCGTTCGGCGGCCTTGTTCAGCCTTCCTGTGCTCTCTTGGGTCTCGTGCTTCAGGAAGCGCGAGCACATCACCGGCGTCAGCGTCAGCGAGATGAAGCCGGAGACCACCACCGCGGCGGTTACCGTCATGGCGAATTCACGGAAGAGCCGGCCGATGATGCCGCCCATGAACAGCAGCGGTATGAACACGGCAATCAGCGAGATGGTGATCGATACGATGGTGAAGCCGATCTGCCCGGCGCCTTTGATGGCGGCGTCGAAGGGCCGCTCGCCCGCTTCGATATAGCGGACGATGTTCTCGATCATGACGATGGCGTCGTCGACGACGAAGCCGACGGCGATGGTCAGCCCCATCAGCGACAGATTGTCGAGGCTGTAGCCGAGCGCGTACATGACGCCGAACGTGCCGACGAGCGACAGCGGCACCGCCACCGCCGGGATGATCGTCGCCCAGAGCTTGCGCAGAAAGACGAAGATCACCATCACCACCAGCGCGCTGGTGATGAGCAGGGTCATTTCGACGTCGCTGACCGAAGCGCGTATCGTCTCGGAACGGTCGGAGATGAGGTCGACATGGACGGTCGGCGGAATTGACGCCTGGAGGACAGGCATCATCGCTTTGATCTGATCGACGATGCCGATCGTGTTGGCGCCGGCCTGGCGCTGGATCAACAGGAGCTCGGCGCGCCTGCCGTCATACCAGGCACCGGTCCTCGGCAGCTGGCTGGAGTCGATGACGTCGCCGACATCCCTGAGCTCGACCGGCGCGCCGTTGCGGTAGGCGATGATGACATTGCGATAGGCTTGAGCGTTGAAGAGCTGATCGTTGGTGTCGAGCGTGTAGGATTGATGGTCGCCTTCGAGATTGCCTTTCGGCTCGTCGAGCGTCGCATTGGTGAGCGCCGTGTGGATGTCTTCGAGGCCGATGCCTTTGGCGGCAAGCGCGACCGGATTGACCTGCACATGGGCGGCATACTGCTGCTGGCCGGCCACCACCACCTGTGAGACGCCGCTCACCGTAGAGAGCTTTTGTGCCAGGATCGTGTAGGCGTAGTCGTCGACCTTGTAGATCGGCATGGCGTCCGAGTAGACCGCATAGATCAGCACGGCTCGGTCCGCGGGATTTGTCTTCTTGTAGGTCGGCGGGTTCGGCAGGTCTTTGGGCAGCAGGCCGCTGGCGGCGTTGATGGCGGTCTGCACGTCCTCGGCCGCGCCGTCGATATTGCGGCTCAATTCGAACTGCAGGGTAATCGTCGTGGAGCCGAGGCCGCTGGTCGACGTCATCTGCGTCAGGCCCGGGATCGCGGCGAATTGCTGCTCGAGCGGCGTCGCCACCGAGGACGCCATGGTATCGGGGCTGGCGCCGGGAAGCTGTGCGGAGACGGAGATCGTCGGGAAATCGACGTTCGGCAGCGCCGCGATCGGGAGCAGCTGATAGGTCGCGGCGCCGAACACCAGCACGCCCAGCATCAGGAGACCGGTGGCGATCGGCCGGCGAATGAAAGTCTCGGAAATGTTCACTTCTGCTCCTCTCCAGCAAGGCTCGAAGACACCCGGAAAGGGTCAGATCAGTCGCTTTGCGGCGCCGTGACGGCTCTCACTTTGACCCCGTTGGTCAGGCGATATTGGCCGTCGACGACGACTTGTTCGTCTTGTGAGAGACCTTTGCTGACGATCGCGAGTCCGTCTTGGATCGCCGACACCTGGACGTCGCGCCGTTCGACGGTCGCGCCGGGCTTGATGACGTAGGCGTAATAGCCGTCCGGTCCCTGCATCAGCGTTTGCGCCGGCACGGTGACCGCGCCGCGGCGCACCGAGGTGATCAGGCGGACATTGACGAATTCGCCCGGCCAGAGGCGCTCATCCCGGTTTTGGAACGTGCCTTTGAGCTGGATCGTGCCGGTTGTGGTGTCGATCTGGTTGTTGATGAGCGTGAGCTCGCCCGTCGACAGCAGCGTCTTGTCGTCGCTTGCATAGGCGAGCACCGTCAGCGGTCCCTTGGCCTGGCTTTCGCGGATGGTATCGAACGCGTCCTGCGGCGCGGTGAAGCGAACGAAGATCGGCTTCAGTTGCGTGATCGTGACCAGGCTCGTTGCTTGCGCCGCCTGCACGAAGTTGCCGGGATCGACCAGCCGGGCGCCGGTGCGACCGTCGATCGGCGAGCGCACATCGGCATAGTTCAAGTTGAGTTGCGCTGCGTCGATTTGAGCCTGATCGGCTTTGACGGCTCCCTCAAGTTGTCCGACCGTCGCCTTCTCATCGTCGTAGGCTTGTCGTGTCTGATATCCCGGAGCGACGAGCTTGGCGTACCTTTCGAGATCGAGCTTTGCGCCCTGAAGCTGCGCCTCGTCCTTCTGCTTGTTGGCCTGCGCCATCTCGAGCGCCGCCTGAAACGGCCGCGGATCGATTTGAAGCAAGCGGT
>JASHUO010000526.1 GCA_030039975.1 Alphaproteobacteria bacterium | reverse complement strand
TCCGGACGGAGCGGCTCCCGCGATTGCTGCGCAATCGCTGCCGCCGCGGCGGACGAACGCGCTGCGCGCGTTCGCCGAGCCCTCAAGGGGGGAGGGGGTTTTCTCTTTTTGCGGCTGACAGCTGATGGCTGACACTTGAGAGCTGAAAGCGGCGCACCAAAAAATCCATCTCGACCAGAGCGCCGCGGGTCAGTGCGGTGACGCCGATGCAGCTGCGGGCCGGCAGGCGGTCGGGCGGGAAGAACTCGACATAGGCGAGGTTCATCCGCTCATAGAGGCGCGGAAAATCGACGAGTGCGATGCGCACGCGGACGATATCCGCCCGGCGCAAGCTGCCCGCCTCCAGCAGCAGCGCCAGATTCTCCAGCACCTTGCGCGTCTGACCTTCGATGCCATCGGGCATCGCGACGCGATCATCGCCGAGATCGATCGGCTGCAGCCCGGCGATGACCGCCCAATCCTCGGTCAGCACGATGTCGCTGGTGAGGCGGGCGCGCGAGGATTGCTTGGCAAGCGAGTGGAACTCCAAGGGGGGCGATCTCCTCTCGGCGCTCAGCCGACCAGCTCGGCCGACAGCAGGCGGCGGATGCGCTCGGCGGCGACGGTCTCGCGCTCTTGCGGCGGCAAATGGTCCGTCTCGACCACCATCTCCGCCGCGCGCCGCCCGAATGCGCCAAGCGACTTGATGTCGCCGATATTCGATTGCGAGGGCAGGCGGAAGACTAGCTCGTGGCAATAGGTGCGCACGGGGTTCTCCGCGTAGAGCTTGGGCAGGCTCAGGGGATCGCCTTTCTCGACGGCGACGATGCTCTGTCCCAGGAGGCGCCGGAACAGCACGACGCCGCGATCGGTGGTGCCGAGATGTTCGTTGCGGCGGTTCTGAATGACGCCCTGGCTGACGCAAGCGTCGTAATCGCCGGGCTCGCGCTGCCGCTCTTCGTAGGGTCGGTCCTGCGTCTGCCCGATCAGCCCCACCTTGCCGACGCCGAACGCATCTTCGCGCACGCCGCGCTGCTGCTGCGTGTAATCGTTGAGGTGAACGACGCCCATGTAGAAGGCATTGTGATCGTCGAGCGGCACGACCCAACGCGTCAGATAGCAGGAGATGGAAAAGCCTTCCGCCGTCGCGTTGTTGGCGCCGGAGGCGAATTGCCCGATATTCGGCATGATCATGTCGCTGGCGCGGATGAAGACATGATCTTTGACGCGGCGCGTCGCCATCGACAGGAAGCCGAGCGGCGTCTTGACGAAATCGAGAGCGGGCAGCACCGCAAAGGCGGGCGAGAATTGCTGGCCGCTGACGATGGCGTGAAGATAGGCGTTGTGGATCGGGTCGGCGGCGTTCTCGACGATCTGCAGCCAGTTGCAGGGATAGAACAGCCGGAACGGCACCAGCCGGGTTCCCGCCGGATGCGCGAAGGTGTCATAGACCGGCAGCTCCGGCATCAACTCCGGCGGGCCGAGATAGGCGAAGAGCATGCCGAAGGCCTCGCGCACGGGATAGGCGCCCTGGCAGATCCCGTGGCGCAGATTGCTTTGCGGCGGCTCCGCCGGCGTTTCCAGCACCGTGCCGTCGACATCGAACAGCCAGCCGTGATAGCAGCAGCGAATGCCGCGCTCGGCGGGGATGCCGAACTCGAGCGATGCGCCGCGATGGATGCAGTGCTTGTGCAGCAAGCCGAGCCGGCCGCTGCGGTCGCGGAAGACGACGAGATCTTCGCCGAGCAGCCGCACCGAAACCGGCAGGTCCTTCAGCTCCGAGGACAAGAGGAAGGGATGCCAGAAGCGCCGGAGATATTCGCCCGCCGCCGTGCCCGGCCCCACTTCCATGAGGCGCGTATCGCTCATCGCCGGCGGGCGGTGGTAGTAGCCGGAAAAAGCGGTGGGCCGAGCTGCGCCGTTGCCTTCCGTCATCGCGATCCCTCCCGGTTAGCGGCTCAGGCCGAGCTTGTTGGCCGCTCGGTTCGTGTTGTTCTGGGAAAAGGCTAGGCTTGGCGGCCGGCGATGGCAACCGCGCAGTTCGTGACCCAACGTACTTGAGCGTCGGCGCCCCACCCCACCGCCCGCTGCACGGGCGATCTTCGGCACTAAGTTCCACCCTCGTCCGCCACCACCATCTGCACGCGATCACCCGCGAAGACGGTGAGCGAGCGCTGGATCGGGACGCCGGAGGCGTCGATGTTGACGGCTTCCGACTGCAGCACCGGGCGCACTGCGGGCTGGCCCAGATGGCGCGCTTCGCGCTCGCTCGGCAGCCGCGCCAAAAGCCGCGTCAGCTTCCGCGTGTAATCGGCGACGCCGCAGCGGGCGAGGGACGCGGTGATCGAGCCGGTTTCGGCGAAGGCGGCGGGCAGATCGGCAAAGCGCCGCGCCGGAAAACTGTGAACGGCGTAGCTCAGCGCCACGCCGTCGGCGCTGCCCAAGGTTTCGATCTGCACCACCTTGGCGTCGCGGCGGAGATCGAGATCGCGCGCCGTCGCCGCATCGGACGCGACGACCGCCACCGATAAGAGGCGATGACCGGGCTCGCGGCCCTGGCTCTGCAGATTGGCGCTGAAGCGCGTCCGCCGCCCGAGCACGTAATCGATGAGATGATCGGCGACGAAGGTGCCGCGGCCCTGTTCGACGCGCAGCAGCCCTTGCTCGGCGAGCGCCGCCACGGCGCGGCGGATGGTATGGCGGTTGACGCCGAAGCGCGCCGCAAGTTCCGGCTCGATCGGCAGCCTGCCGCCGGCAAAGCGCCCGGCGGAGACATCCTCGGCGAGGCTCTCGGCGATCTGCCGCCAGCGCGTCACGCCCTTCCCGGGCTCGATCAGGCTCACGCTATATATCCTCCCCGCGCGATATCCGCCTCGCGCGCATCTGCTCCGCGTCGCCGTAAAAGCGCTTTACAGGCGCCGCCGGAGACGGCATTGTTAGCACGAATTCATCTAGATGACTAGATCATGACAGCGCTCGCTTCCGATCCTCACCGCCGCTGGATGGCAGCCCTCTCGCGGGCCGAGGAGGGCTTGCTCGAAGCGGCCTGGTCGGCACTGGCGCCGCCGCCCGAGTATCGGCTGCTGCGCCCGGTGGAGATCGGCATGACCTTGCTGCGCGGCCGCATCGGCGGCACCGGCCAGCCCTTCAATTTCGGCGAAGCGACACTCACCCGCGCCGCCGTGGCGCTCGCGACGGGTGAGCAGGGCTTCGCCTATCTGCTCGGCCGCCATCCGCGCCGGGCCGAACTCGCCGCGGTGTTTCACGCGCTGCTGCAGCGCGAGGAAAGCCGCGACCGCGTCGAAGCGCGGGTGATCCGGCCGGTCGAGGCGGCGTACGCCGCGGCGGTTTCAGCCGATCGCGCCGCCACCGCGGCAACGCGCGTCGATTTCTCCACCTTGGTGCGCGGCGATGGTTGAGCAAGGCTTTGCAGCTCCGGTCGAAGCGGCGCAGCGCGTCTTCCGCACGCTGCTGACAACCTTGTCGGAGCCCGGGCGGGTGCTGGCGCTGCCGCCCTGCTGCGTCCCGCCGGAGGGGCTCGACCCTGCGGCGATGGCGGCGGTGCTGGCGCTCTGCGATGGCGACACGCCGCTCTGGCTCGACGCTTCGGCCGAAGCGGCCGCTTCCTTCATCCGCTTCCATACCGGCGCGCCGATCGTCGCCGCGCCGGAAGAAGCGCTCTTTCTCCTGGCCGAGGCGCGTCATCGCCCGCTGCTGGCGCGGCTGCAGGCGGGGACGCCCGATTATCCCGACCGCTCGGCGACGCTCATTCTCACTGTGGCGGGCCTTGCCGAAGGCGAGGGCTGGCGGCTCGCCGGGCCCGGCATCGCCGACACGCGGCGGCTTCTGGTGCGCGGCATCGACGCGCGCTTCGCCGACGAATGGCAGGCGAACCATGCGCGCTTCCCGCTCGGCGTCGATGTCATCTTCGCCGCGCGCGACCGGCTCGCGGCGCTGCCGCGCAGCACGCATCTGGAGGGTTGAGGTCATGTATGTCGCGGTGAAAGGCGGCGAGACAGCGATCGATGCGGCGCATGCGCTGCTGGCCGAGCGGCGCCGCGGCGATCCCGCGCAACCGGAGCTGAGCCTCGCCCAGATCCGCGAGCAGCTCGCGCTCGCCGTCGATCGCGTCATGGCCGAAGGCGCGCTCTACGATCCCGATCTCGCGGCGCTCGCCATCAAGCAGGCGCGCGGCGATCTCATCGAGGCGATCTTCCTGCTGCGCGCCTATCGCACGACCTTGCCGCGGCTGGTGGCGAGCGAGCCCATCGATACCGGCCATATGCGCATCGCGCGGCGCATCTCCGCCACCTTCAAGGACCTGCCGGGCGGGCAGATCCTTGGCCCCACCTTCGACTACACCCATCGCCTGCTCGACTTCGCGCTGGCAGCGGAAAGCGACGCCGCGCGTCCGGCGCGGCAAAGCCTTCCCGCCGTGCCGGCGGAGCCGATGCCGCGCGTTGCCGAGATCCTCGGTGGCGAAGGCCTGATCGAGGAGGCGCCGGATGCGGCCGGCGCGCCGGGCGACATCACGCGCGCGCCGCTGTCCTATCCCGCGTCGCGCGATCTCCGGCTGCAGGCGCTGGCGCGCGGCGATGAGGGCTTCCTGCTCGCCATGAGCTATTCGACGCAACGCGGCTATGGCCATACCCATCCCTTCGCCGCCGAGATCCGGCACGGCCGGGTCGCCGTCGAGGTGGTGCCGCCGGAGTTGGGCTTTGCTGTCGAGATCGGCGAGATCGCGGTCACCGAATGCCAGATGGTGAACCAGTTCAAAGGCAATGAAGCGGCGCCGCCGCAATTCACCGGCGGCTACGGCCTTACGTTCGGCGGCGCCGAGCGGAAGGCGATGGCGATGGCGCTGGCCGACCGCGCGCTGCGCGCCACCGAGCTCGGCGAGGAAATCTCGGCGCCGGCGCAGGATCAGGAATTCATGCTGAGCCATGCCGACAATGTCGAGGCTTCGGGCTTCGTGCAGCATTTGAAGCTGCCGCATTACGTCGACTTCCAATCCGAGCTCGACCTGCTGCGGCGGTTGCGCAAGGAATGGGAGACGCGGCGGGAGGCGGCGGAATGAGCGCGGCGCATCCCGGCTACAACTTCGCCTATCTCGACGAGCAGACCAAGCGGATGATCCGCCGCGCCATCCTGAAGGCGGTGGCGGTGCCGGGCTACCAGGTGCCGTTCGCCGGCCGCGAGATGCCGTTGCCTTATGGCTGGGGCACCGGCGGCATCCAGGTGACGGCCTCGATCATCGGTGCCGATGA
>JASHUO010000525.1 GCA_030039975.1 Alphaproteobacteria bacterium | reverse complement strand
AGCGCCGAGGCCTCGTCGCGATAGAAGCCGTCCGAGCGCGACCAGAAATCGCGACCCCGGCCGCGATGCGCAAGCAGCGCCGCTTGCACATTCTCGAACACGGAGAGCCGCGGGAAGATGTTGGTGCGCTGGAACGAGCGGCCCACGCCCATGCGGCAGATGCGATGCGGCGGGACCCCGGTGATGTCGCGGCCGTCGAGCAGTACCTGGCCGCCATCCGGCCGCAGATGACCGGTGATCAGGTTGAAGAACGTCGATTTGCCGGCGCCGTTCGGGCCGATGACCGCGGCGATCTGGTGCGTCTCGACCGCAAGGCTCACGCCGTCGACGGCAACAAAGCCGGCAAAGGATTTGGTGAGCCCGCGGACGTCAAGCATGGCGATAGACAAGGCGCCGCACGCGCCCGAAGCCCGCTACCAATCCGCCGACGATGCCGCCGGGGAAGGCGAAGAGCAGCACCAGCAGGATGACGCCGAGCACGAAAGGCCAGTATTGCGTGTAGGAGGTGATTTCCTGATTGAGCCAGACCAGCGCGAAGGCGCCGACCGGCGGCCCCCAGAAGTAGTTGATGCCGCCGAGGATCGTCATGATCATCACCTCGGCCGATTTCGACCAGAAGACGTAATCGGCGAAGACGCCGCGATTGAAGATGCCGTAAAGCGCGCCGGCGAAACCGGCGAAGCCGCCGGCGACGGAAAACGCGGCAAGCTCGTACGCACGCACATTGATGCCGATAAAGGCGGCGCGCTCGGGATTGTCGCGGATCGTCGTCAGCATGCGGCCGAAAGGCGAGCGCGTGATTTGCCGCAGCGCCGCCAGCGACAGCGCAACGAGAGCAATGGTCAGCAGGTAGAACTGGTCGGCGATGCGCAAATCGCCCAGGCCGGGGATCGCGCTCATCCAATCGAAGCTTGGATAGGGGATGTTCGGCAAGCCCTGGTCGCCGCCGGTGACCGCGTTCCATTTGAAGCAGATGGCCCAGACGATCTGCGAGAAGGCGAGCGTCAGCATGGCGAAATAGATCGCGCTCAAGCGGACGCAGAAATAGCCGAAGACGAGCGCGAAGCCGGCGGCCACCAGCCCCGACGCGGGAAACGCGAGGATGAACGGCACGCCATAAGTCTTCATCAGGATGCCGCAGGCATAAGCGCCAATGCCGAAATAGGCGACATGGCCGAAAGATACGAGGCCCGTAGTCCCGAGCAGCAGGTTGAGGCTCACGGCGAAGAGCGCGTCGATCGCGATCTGAGTGCCGAGGAAGGTGTCGTAGCGCGAGCCGAGCCACGGCACCCAAGCCGCAACCAGGAACACGATCAGCGTCCAGGGGATCGAGCGCGCGGCGATAAAGCGGGAGGTTCTCATCGGATCGGCCGACCGAACAGGCCCCAGGGGCGGAGGATCAGGATCACGGCCATCAGCGCGAAGACCGAGAACAGCGAAAATCCGGGAAATATGAGAATGCCGAAGGAGAGTACCTGGCCATAGATGACCGACCCCCAGAAGGTGCCCCAGAACGAGCCGAGCCCGCCGATGACCACGACGATGAATGCCTGAACGATGATCTCGACATCCATGCCCGGCACGATGCTGATGATCGGCGTCACCAGTGCGCCGCTAAGGCCGGCGAGGAACGAGCTGACGACGAACATGCCGGTAAAGATGCCACCGACATTGGCGCCGAGAGCGTCGAGCATCTCGCGATCATAAGACGCCGCCCGCACCATGCGACCGGCGCCGCTGCGGCTCAATATGAGCCAGCCGCCGACCGCGATCGCCGGGCCGAGCACCATGATGAAGAGGTTGTAGAGCGGCACATCGGTGCCGAAGAGCGATAGGCTGGAGGCGAGAATCGGCGGGCGCGAGACCGAGAGCTCTCCGGTGCCCCAGATGAACTTGGCGGCATCGCCGAGGATCAGCACCAGCGCATAGGTGAAGAGCAGCTGGTAGAGCTCCTCCTGGCCATAGAGATAGCGGAGCAGCAGCCGTTCGACGACGAAGCCCAAAGCGGCAACGCCAAGCGCCGCCAGCAGCACCGCGGGCCAGAAAGCCTCCGGCGAAGGCGAGAGCCAGCGCATCGCCTCCCAGGCGAGATAGGCGCCGACCATGTAGAAGCTGCCATGCGCGAAATTGAGGACGCGCATGACGCCGAAGACGAGCGACAGCCCCGAGGCGATGAGGAAGAGGAACATCGCCGTGGTGAGCCCGCCGATGAACTGGCTGAACAGGAACGACGCGGCCACCGCTCACACGCCCTTTCGCCTTGGTTGCCGCGCCCTACCCTCGTCAGTTCATCTCGGGTTCCGGGTTGTAGTAGGTCGGGTCCTTGATGATGGCGAAGGGGTACTGCGGATCCTTCACCATCTCGCCCCAGAACTCGCCGGTATCGGCGTCGTGGTTGGAATTGAAGCTGCGCTTGCCGGCGGGCGTGTCGAAGGTGAGATTGACGAGCGCCTTCGACACCTTGTCCGAATTGGTGCTGCCGGCCTTTTCGATGCCGGCGACGAGCGCGAGCACGGCGCTGTAGCCCTGGATTGCCCAGCCCGAGCCGTATTTCGAGTTGAGGGCTTTCTGCATCTCTTGGACCCAAGCCTTGTGCGCCGCCGGCTCGTGCCCCGGCCAGATCACCGGGTCATAGGCGTCGGACCAGATGCCGACGGGATAGGTGGCGCCGAGAGGCTCGGTCACATCCACCGCGCCGACCTCGCCGCCATCCGCGAGGCGATTATGGATCGCCTGGAAATAGCCGAGCGGCATCGCCTGCTTGACGAAGGTGACGAAATCGCCGCCATACTCGTCGCAATAAACCGCGTCCGGGCGCTTGCTCATCTGCGCGGTGATGAAGGCCGTGAAGTCGGGCTCGCCCAGCTTCGGCCATTGCTGATCGACGATCTGGACGTCCGGCCGCAGCCGCTTCAGCTCGGCGACAAAGGCGGCGATGGCGTCACGGCCATAGGCGTAGTCCGGAGCGATGGTGGCGACGGTTTTGATGTCCTTCCATTTCGACATGATGATCGCGCCGGCCTGCCCCTCGGTCGTGGTGTTCGAGGCAAAGCGGAAAATGTAGGGGTGGAGGTTCGCAGGCGCGGTCAAGGCCGAGGTCTTCGCCGAAGGTGCGATGAAGACGATCTTGTTCTCCTTGGCAATGGTCGACACCGCCGGCGCTTCGGCCGAGGTGAGCGTGCCGATGAGGAAATCGGCATTGTCCTTGATGATCAGCTCGCGCGCGAGGCGCACCGCCTCGTCGGCATTGGCCTTGCTGTCGCGCGACATCAGTTCGAGCTTGCGCCCGAGCACGCCACCCTTGGCGTTGATGTCGGCCACCGCCATTTCGGCACCCTTCAGGATGGGCACGCCGTAAAGCGCCGCGGGACCCGAGAGCGGGATCGGAAAGCCGATCTTGATCGTGTCTTCGGCCAAGGCCGCCGAAGAGGCAAGCATGGCAACAGCGCAAGCGAGCGCCAACACGTGGCGGACGCGCATCATCTGGACCTCCCTGTTCTATGCTTTCTCGTTTTTTGTTAGTTGCAGCATCGTTGTGCGCCCGTGCCGCGGCTGTCAAGCGCCGAGTGCCATCAGCGAGACCGGACGAGCATCGGCAGCGTCCGTCGCTCTTCACAACGCACCGAACGGGTGCAATCACCAGCCACGACAGGCCCTTACGC
>JASHUO010000524.1 GCA_030039975.1 Alphaproteobacteria bacterium | reverse complement strand
TATCTACAGTCCCGGAGGGAATGAGATTGGATCGTCTGACCGCCATGGAGACCTTTGTCCGGGTCGTCGAGGCCGGCTCGTTCTCGGGCGCGGCGAAGCAGCTTCGCGTCGGGCAGCCGACGGTGTCGAAGACGGTCGCTCAGCTTGAGGATCGGCTGGGCGTCCACCTGCTGTTCCGTTCGACGCATGGCTTGGCGACAACCGAGGCGGGCCAGGCTTTCTACGAGCGTGCCAAGCGACTAGTCGAAGAGGCCGACGAGGCCGAGAACGCCGCGCGCGGCGCTGCGGCAACGCTCTCGGGGCGTCTTCGCCTCTCGGCGGCGGTCAGCTTCGCGCGTCTCCATGTCATGCCGCGTCTGCCGATCTTTCTTGCGGACCATCCATCCCTCGCTGTCGATGTCATTCTGGACGACCGGGACATCGACGTCATCGAGGCCGGCATCGATGTGGGCCTTCGGCTGGGCCAGCTCGCCGATTCGGCGATCACGGCCCGAAAGATCGGGCAATGCGCCCGACGCGTGATCGCGACGCCCGCCTATTTCAGGCATCGGGGCGTGCCGCAAAGCCCGGCGGACCTTCTCGCGCATGAGGCGGTCATCTACGACCAGCGCTCGGGCGGTGCGACTTGGGCTTTCCGGTGCGGCAGCACGGAGATCCCCGTGAGCCTTGCGGGCCGCGTTCACGTGAGTGCGGCGGAAGGGGTTCGGGAAGGTGTGCTTGCGGGGCTGGGCCTCGCCATCGCCTCCGAATGGCTGTTTGCGCCGGAGCTCAAATCCGGCGCGGTCACGTGCGTCCTGGAGAATTGGTCACTGCCGCCGCTCGACCTCTGGGCGGTGTTCCCCACCCGCCATCAGGTAAGCGCCAAGGCCCGCGCCTTCGCCAGCTTCATCGAGCAGCAGCTGTCCGTCGGTGTCGCCGAAGCGCGCACGATCAGCGCCGTTCGGTGAGGCGGCGCCCGCCCGAGACGTCTCAAGAAGCGATCGCGCGGCGGCGTCGCTGCGGGCGCTTGCGTGCAGTCCGCTGTGATCATCGCCCCTCTAGGTGTTGTATCGGGCTGGCCTGGAGCGCTACTTCTTCTCATCGGGGACGGCGACCTCACCGTCTGGCACCAGCTCGCAGCCGAGGGTGGCTCCCGAGTGAAATCTGCCTGGGAAGCATTGTAGAACGGCGTCGTAACTCCGATCTCCCGGGCGACGATTATGCGAGGCGACTTACAGGATGAAGGCCAGCGTCGGCTGCGGCTCCGATGCGTTCACCAGCTCGACGACCTTGCGACAGAGGCGCAGGCCTTCGGGCGTGCGGCGCAGCCGCCAGGTGGTGCGACCTGCCCATAAGCGCAGCGTGCGCGTCGCCTGGGCGGAAAGCTCGTAGAGCACGAAGTTGCCGGCCACCCCATATTCGCAGTCCGTCCGCTCGAGCAGCTCGAGATTGGTGATCAGGCGCCGCATCGGCGAAGGCGGCGTTTGTGCATGGCGGTGCCCGGTCATGAGCTGGCGAATGCGCGTCGCCAGCCGGGTGCGATTGTCGTTGATGTAGCTCATGCGCGTGCCGGGTTCATAGTTGGCCGGACCGAACGGCACCCAGTAGTGCATGTCCTCGGTGAGCAGCGCCTCCCAAGCCGCGTAGTCGCTCTCGTCGGCAAGCCGCGCTTCGCGGAAGATGAAGGCCTCTATCTCGGCGCGCTCCTCGGCGCTCACGCCGATCATGCGCGCGCCGTCATCACGCTGCGGTAGTGCCGCCAGAAGCCCCGGTTGGTGGTCTCGTCGCTGACATGGCCGACGCGACCCATCGCATCGCACCGCTCGCGACCGGCGCCGCGGCTGAGATCGATCCAGCCGTCCGCCGATCCACGACCAACCTGCAGGCCCTGCTGCATGCGCTCGGCGATCACGGCGTCATCGGGCAGGAAGAAGGACGCCGGACCCATCGCTGCTTCGGACTGGCGCAACACGCGGTCGTTAAACGCGGCATCGACGCCGTCGAGCAGCAGCGGCGTGTGATAGTGGATGGTCTCGCCCGGCCCGACCGGCTCGATAACCGCGAGGTTCATCTCGCCGAGAAAGAGATTGGGGAAGATCAGCGCATGCGGCGGTCCGTCCCACAGGATGCGGTCCGCGGCTTCCTTGCCGTAGGCGCGCTCCAGCGCCGCGGCATAGTCGCGGACCTTGTCGCGCGTGGTGCCGAGCCAGGCGAGCTCGCGGTCGTAGCCGCAGCGCAGCTCAAGCTCGACATGGCCACGGCCGTGGTCACGCGCCTGCGATGTGTTGTCGAGCTCCGGGGAGAAGAGCGCGGCCTCATACTGCGTGCCTGGCACCGCCTTCTGCAGCGAGGCGTGCGCGATAGCGAGGTGATAGCCGTCGTTGTCGCTCTCCGGCCACATTTTCCAGTTGGAGGCGACGCGCTGGCCGATCCAGCCGGCGCCAAGCGCGAGCCGCCCGACCGGCGAAACTTCGACTGCGCGATCGATCAGCATCCTGCCGCCCGGCCCGAGATGATCCTCGAGCGGGCCCGCATCGCCGCTCTGGTTGGCGAAGACGAAGCCTCGGTAGGCATCGACCTGCCCGGGGCGCGCGAGATCGAGCGCGCCTGCGGGGCGTTCGAAGCCGCTCCGGCCCGGCAGGCTCCTGAGCTTGCCATCGAGCCCGAACACCCAGCCGTGGTAGCTGCACTGGAAGCTTTTGCGTCCGCTGCCGCGGTCCTGCCAACACAGCAGCGTGCCGCGGTGGGCGCAGCGGTTGGCAAGCACATGGACGCCGCCCTCGGCGGCACGCAGCATGATGACGGGCTCGCCGCCCAGCCGCCGCGTGACCCAGTCGCCTGTCTTGGGGATCTCCGATTCGTGGCCCACGAAAATCCAGCCGCGACGAAAGATGCGGTCGATCTCGTCCACGAAGACTTGGTGGTCGGTGTAAAGGCTGCCGTGCACGCGCCGGTCCTCGATCAGCCGGGCGTAGCCCACGGCATCTGCGTCGCCCCGAACGGGCATCACGGCTTCCTCCCAGAAACCCGGATTACCGGGATCGTACGCTCATGGTTCTCGCCTTCGCCAGGGGAAAGTGACGATGAAATGCAGGGGGAGGAGCGCCTTCGCGAGCGTCACCACCGCGGTGGTCGGCACCCGTCAGGGAGTAGACAAGCCCGAGATGTAATCCGCCAGGATGGCAATGTCCGCGTCGGTCAAATCCTTCACCGCGGCGCTCATATTGCCGTCGATGTCGCCACGGGTGCCGGCGCGAAAGCCGCGCAGCTGCGCTGTCAGGTAGTCGATGTGTTGCCCGGCGATGCGCGGGATGCTCTGTTGCCCGGGAAGACCGGGGGCGTGGCACTGTACGCAATTCTTCTGCTGCGTCAGCGCCGGTCCGGCAGCCAGCGCAGCACTGCTCGAATGCCGCGACGGAGCCCACGGCTTCAAGGACTCGTAATACTTGGCAAGGTTGCCGAGGTCGTTGTCGCTCAGCGGCTTGGCGATGGGCCCCATGATTTCGGAAGGGCGGTGGCCGTTGCGGAATTGGAACAGCGCCAGCACGACATAATCGTTCCACTGGCCGCCGATCGACGGCACCGTCGGCTGCTCGGAGACGCCGTCCTTGCCATGGCAGGGCATGCACATTTCCTCGGCCTTTTGCCGCCCGGCCTCGGCGTCGTAGGCCAAGGCCGGAGCGGCAGCGAGCCATAGCGTGCAGAGTCCGGCGAGGAAAAGGCGTGGTGCGCGGCTCACGTCTTGTTGTAGGAAATGCGGTAGATCGCACCGTTCCAGTCGTCCGAGACGAGCAGCGAAC
>JASHUO010000523.1 GCA_030039975.1 Alphaproteobacteria bacterium | reverse complement strand
CGCATGATGTGGATGACGTCGTTGTGGCCCTTGGTGGTGATGAGGCCGATGCGCGCGCCGCGCTTCTGCACCACGGCATTGGTGCCGACGGTAGTGCCGTGCGAGAGCAGCGCCACCTGCGCGTAGAGCTGCGCCGGCTCGACGCCGAGCCGCCCCGCCGCGCCGTCGATGGCGTCGATCATGCCTTGCGCGAAATTGCCGGGCGTCGACGGCGCCTTGGCGGTGGTGACGGTGCCGCCCTCGTCGATGACGACGCAATCCGTAAAAGTGCCGCCGATATCGACGCCCACGAGATAAGACCCCATCCTCCCTCCACCCCGATTTTTATTGTTCCGGCGCCACTTTAGGGGGCTCGACGGCGAGGCGCAAAGGCGGCGGGACCGGCTGGGGCGATCACCCTAGATTTTAACCCGGAGGCGTGATAGCCCTATCCCCTCGTTGAAGCCGTGTGGCGGGCGATCAAAATCACGTGCCGGCTGTTCACAGCCCGGTCCTTCCCGCCTAGGGTAGCGGTTTCGGCGTCGCGCGGCGGCTGAGGCGCCGGACGCGCGCGAGGGAGGAGGATGCGCTCATGCCGCTGCATGTCGGGCCGCGGCTCGCACATTAGGGGTCAGGCGAGAACGAGGAGTGTCGATCATGTCGACAATGTATCGCTATGCGCTGCCGGTGGAGCTGTCGGAGTGGAAGTTCGACGGCAAGGTCGAAACCCGCTTCACCTGGGAATATGACGAGGGGCGCGAAGGGCTGCTGCAGCTCTATGACAAGGGCAAGAAGCAGCAATGGGACGCGGCGTTGCGCATCGACTGGTCGCAGGATCTCGACCTCGAGAACCCGATGCTGCTCGACGACAAGGCCATCCCGATCTACGGCACCGATATCTGGAATCGCCTCACCGATAAAGAAAAGGTCGAGGTGCGACACCACCAGCAGGCCTCGACGATCTCGCAATTCATGCATGGCGAGCAAGGCGCGCTCATCGCGACGGCGAAGATCGTGCAATCGGTGCCGGATCTCGACAGCAAGTTCTACGCCGCGACCCAGGTGATGGACGAAGCACGGCATGTCGAGGCCTATTCGCGCCTGCTGCATGAGAAGTTCCAGCTCGCCTACCCGATCACCCCCGGCCTCAAATCGCTGCTCGAGACCGGGCTCAGCGACAGCCGCTGGGACATGACCTATCTCACCATGCAGATCCTGATCGAGGGTCTGGCGCTCGCCGCCTTCCAACGCCTGCGCGATTTCGCCGGCAATCCGCTCGCCGCCGCGGTCAACGCCTATGTCATGCAGGACGAAGCGCGCCACGTCGCTTTCGGCCGCTTGGCCTTGCGCGACTACTATCCGCAGCTCACCGACGCCGAGCGCGACGAGCGCGAAGCCTTCGTGGTCGAGGCCTGCTATCACATGCGCGACCGCTTCAACCAGTGGGAGGTGTGGGAGCGGCTCGGCCTCCCAGCCAAGGAATGCGCCGAGGCGGTGATGCATTCGGAGAGCATGGCGCAATTCCGGACGCGGCTGTTCAGCCGCATCGTGCCGACCGTGCGCGATATCGGCCTCTGGGGCACGCGCGTGCGCAAGGCTTATGCGGATATGGGCGTCATGAGCTTCGCCGATACCGACGCCGGGGCGATGCTCGATAACGACAACCGCGTCGCCGAGGAGTTCGACGCCAAGCGGCGCGTCGCGCAAGTGACGCAATCGGCAGCGGAGTAGGAAACGACGATCGCAAATCTGCGAGCGCCCCCACCTCACTCTCCCGCTGCTTTGCGCAGCGGGAGAGTGAGGTGGGGCGTCGACAGTCGCAGGGCGTAGAAGGGGAGAGCAGCGATGAAGGCGGCGGTGCTGCACAAGGTCAACGAGCCGCTCACCATCGAGGAGGTGCGCCTGACGAAGCCCGGGCCGCGCGAGGTGCTGATCCGCACCGCGGTCGCCGGGATCTGCCACAGCGACCTGCATTTCGCCGACGGTTCTTATCCGCATCCCCTCCCCTGTGTGCTCGGGCATGAATCCGCCGGCGTCGTCGAAGCGGTCGGCGACGACGTCACCTATGTGAAACCCGGCGACCATGTCGTCACCTGCCTCTCGGTGTTCTGCGGCTATTGCGAGCAATGCCTCACCGGCCATCCCTCGCTCTGCCAGAACGCCGAGATCAAGCTGCCGCCCGGGGTGTCGCAGCGCCTCTCGTGGAAGGGCGGCGTCATGCACCAGTTCCTCAACCTCTCCTCCTTTGCCGAAGCGATGCTCGTGCATGAGCATGCGCTCGCCAAGATCCGCCCCGACATGCCGCTCGACAGCGCCGCGCTCATCGGCTGCGGCGTGCTGACCGGCGTCGGCGCGGTGTTCCACACCGCCAAGGTCGAGCCGGGCACGAGCGTCGCGGTGATCGGCTGCGGCGGCGTCGGTCTCGCCTGCGTCAACGGCGCGGCGCTCGCCGGCGCCGGCCGCATCATCGCGGTCGACACCCTGCCGGCAAAGCTCGAGCTCGCGCGCAAGCTCGGCGCCACGGATACGGTGAACGCGAATGACGGCGATCCCGCCAAGCAGGTCATGGCGATGACCAGCGGCGGGGTGCACTATTCCTTCGAATGCCTCGGCGCCAAGGTGACGGCCGAGCAGGCTTTCCGCATGCTAGCGCCGGGCGGGACGGCGACGATCATCGGGATGATCCCCGTCGGCACCAAGATCGAGCTGCATGGCCCCGATTTCCTCCGCGAACGCAAAATCCAGGGCTCCCTCATGGGCTCCAACCGCTTCCGCGTCGACATGCCACGATTGGTCGAGTTCTACCTGCAGGGCAAGCTCCATCTCGACCATCTCATCTCCGGGCAGCTTCAGCTCGAACAGATCAACGATGGCTTCGCCGCGCTGCGCGCCGGCACCGCCGTGCGCAATGTCATCATGTTTCCCGGCTGAGCCGCGCCGCACCGCCGCGCTCTGACGCAGCGCCTTGTTCTTCGTCTTTCGACGCATTCGCTATCTCCCCCAGCTTCGCTCCAGATCCCGGGCAGGGATTGTCGCGAGCGGTCGTTAAGAATTCCCTAGAACTGGTTCCGATCGGAGCGCAGGACAAGTCGTGTGATTGCAAGAATCGCTGGAGAGGCTCCGCTGGCGGGACCGCTCCCTCACCATCCCGGCGCTACGCGCCGGGCCCCTTCCCTCTCCCGCAAGCGGGAGAGGGGTTTGCAACGCTCGGTGAGCCCCCTC
>JASHUO010000522.1 GCA_030039975.1 Alphaproteobacteria bacterium | reverse complement strand
CGAGGTCGGGGCGGCGCTGAAGCGCGCAATCGCCGCCGAAGCGGTGCGACGCGACGAGGTCTTTGTCACGACCAAGCTGTGGAACAGCGATCACGGCTATGACGCGGCCTTGCGCGCCTTTGATGCGAGCCAGCGCCGGCTCGGATTGGATCAGGTCGACCTTTTCCTTCTCCACTGGCCCGTACCGCAACGCCGCCTGCAGTCCTGGCGCGCGCTGGAGCGCATCCTCGGCGAAGGCCGGTGCCGCGCCATCGGCGTGAGCAACTTCATGGTGGATCACCTCGAAGAGCTCCTCGGCCACGCCAAGGTTCCGCCGGCGGTCAATCAGATCGAACTTCACCCGTGGTGCCAGCAACGCGATGTCGTTGCCTTCTGCAACGCGCACAAGATCGCCGTCGTCGCCTACAGCCCGCTGACCAAGGGCATGAGGCTCGGCGACCCCGGTCTGGCCACCAGCGCGCGCGAGCTACGACGCACCCCCGCACAGATCCTTTTGCGCTGGTCCCTGCAAAAGGGGTTCGTGACGATTCCGAAATCGGCGAAGAAAGAGCGCATCATCGAGAATGCCGCGATTTTCGATTTCTCGCTCGACGCCGAGCAGATGGCGCGGCTCGACCGCCTCAATCAAGAGCATCACGTCACCTGGGACCCGCGCTCGGAGCCTTGACCATATCAGCCGATGAAAGGACGAGGTCGCATGAACGGGGCGGAACTGCTCGTATCGGCACTCGAAAACGAGGGCGTCAAACAGATCTTCGGGGTCCCCGGAGAGGAAAATCTCGACGTCGTCGAAGCGCTGCGTCGCTCGACCATCAAGTTGGTGGTGACGCGCCATGAGCAGGCGGCGGCGTTTATCGCCGCGACGCATGGTCGGCTGACCGGCGAGGCTGGCGTCTGCTTGTCGACGCTCGGACCGGGCGCGCTCAATCTGACGACGGGTGCCGCTTACGCCCAGCTCGGCGCCATGCCAATGGTCATGATCACCGGCCAGAAAGGCGTCCTCAGCCGCAAGCAGGCGCGCTTTCAGGTCGTGGACGTGGTCTCGACGATGACGCCGCTGACCAAGATGGCACATCAGATTGTCAGCCCGGCCACGATCCCGTCCATCGTGCGCGAGGCTTTCCGGGTGGCGCAGCAGGAAAGACCCGGACCGGTCCATCTCGAACTGCCGGAAGACATCGCGGCAGAGACGGCACCCGCGATGTCGCCCGTACCGCTGCACCCCGTCGCGCTGCCGGTCGCGCCTCCTGCGGCGCTCGATCGTGCGGCCGAGCTGATCCTCAAGGCCGAGCGCCCGCTGGTGATGCTCGGTGCGGCCGCGAGCCGTCCGCGTCTGGCCGCCGCCTTGTCCGATTTCGTGCGGCGGCTGCAAATCCCGTTCTTCAACACGCAGATGGGCAAGGGCGCCGTCACCGGCGGCTCCGGGCTCTACATGGGCACGGCGGCGCTGTCGGAGCGCGACTATGTCCATCAGGCCATCGACCGCGCCGATCTCATCGTCTCGATCGGTCACGACACGGTTGAGAAGCCACCCTTCCTGATGGGCCCGGGCGGGCCGAAGGTTCTGCATGTGGGCTATCTCCCGGCCGCGGTCGAGGAAGTGTACTTCCCGCATGCGGAACTCATCGGCGATGTCGGTCCCAGTCTCGCGCTCCTCGCCGACCGTCTCGACGGCAAGCTGCCGCGGGCGGGCGCGCTCTTGCCCCTGCGGGAGCAGATTCTCGCACGTATCGGCGATCGGGCGGAGGAGAGCCGCTACCCCTTGACGCCGCAGCGGATCGTCCACGATGTGCGGCAGGTGATGCCGGAGGACGGTATCGTCTGCCTGGACAACGGCATGTACAAGATCTGGTTCGCCCGCAATTACCGCACCCGGATCGCGAACACGCTTCTCCTCGACAACGCGCTCGCAACGATGGGCGCCGGACTGCCCTCGGCGATGATGGCGACGATGCTCTATCCGACGCGCCGCGTCCTCGCGGTGTGCGGCGACGGCGGGTTCATGATGAATGCGCAGGAGCTTGAGACGGCGGTGCGTCTTGGGCTCAACCTCGTCGTGCTGATCGTGCAGGACAATGCTTACGGCATGATCCGCTGGAAGCAGGCGGCGGACGGCTTTCCTGATTTCGGCATGACCTTCGGCAACCCCGACTTCGTCGCCTTCGCCGAGGCTCACGGCGCCGGGGGCAGCCGGGTGGAAAGCGCCGACGGCCTGGCGCCGACGCTCGACGCCGCTTTTGCCGGCGGCGGGGTGCATCTCGTCGCCGTGCCGGTCGACTATTCGGAGAACACCCGGGTCCTGATCGACGAGCTGCAGGCATACGCGTCGAAGAGCGGAAAGCAATCCTGATTGCGCCAACCAGCAAGGCACCATCATCAACCCAGCGGTACGGCTTTTAAGCGCACCGAACGCAACGAACCGCTCAATGCGACGTGGCGACATGGCATTCATAGGGGGAATGCGGGAAAACCGAGCCGCATTGGCCGATCTGCCAGACGGCATCCTTGTCCAGTTGCTGGAGAAAGAAATCGTCGGCGGTAGGCCGTACCGATCGCAAAACATCGAGATCGCCTAGATGCAACAGCGCCAATTCGGCCGCATTCTGCAGCTCGTCATTACAATAAACTTTGACGAGATTGTCCTTGGCCGCGGCCAACACCATCTTTTCCTCTGGTTTGGCCGCTTCACCGAGCCGGAGTATAGTTGTTGATTGGTGCATCTTCCTGAGGTGGCCAGGAATGCATTTTGATCGCAGGACGATCCTGCGGGGTGCGGGTATTGGTTCGCTTGTCTTCTTGATGGGCGGACGCGAGGTCGTGCTCACGGCAAAGGAGGCGCGCGCGGCCGGCGTTCCATTTCGGACCCTCACGTCCCAACAAGTGTCGACGATCGAGGCGCTCGGCGACACACTCCTGCCGGGCGCGGCCGAAGCCGGAATAGCACATTTCATTGACCAGCAGATCAGCGCGCCG